>JAUNOF010000058.1 GCA_030537215.1 Lachnospiraceae bacterium | reverse complement strand
TAGGCGGGCGCTTTAAATCTGTAAATTCTATTAGTAGTTCCATCTGTTCCTTGGTTATATTGGCATATTTCCTATTCGATAGTACCTGGTCAAATTTAGCCTTATCATTCCGATAATGAAGCGGTTCAAAAATTGTTTTTAACTCCTCCCCACATTTTTCATAACCATTCCCATCAATAATAGAAAATAAGTTGATATCCGACTTATCCAAATATCGATCCAGCCCTTTGTGGTGGGGAATCAACATATCAAACAGATTTGTGGGAGCATCCCATGGCTGATCTCCCCAATACAAGGTTACCGTAATCACCGGCAGAATTCTGTCTACCTGCATAGTATACGACATCGCATTGTAAAGCATCTGTCTCACAGGCATTGCATAGTGAATATCCGACTGATTCTCAATGCCGAGAAGTACGAAAAACATATCATTATTTTTCTTAATAATACAAGATTTAATAATATCGCGTACCTTCTGCAGCGCTATCGATTTTTTACCTGCTGCAAACGGAAGCACAACATTCGTGCTGTCTAATTCTGTCAAATCATCTGCTTGAATTACTTTCCTTCCATTATAAAGCACTGCATTAAAAAAATCAGCAAATCTTTTTGAATCTGACATGTACTTTTTTGTTCTTGAATCCTTCTGACCCATTCATTTTTCCCTCCCCTACATGATTAATATACAAATGAGGAGGAACCTATCCGTGACTCCACCCAATTATCCCGATCTTTCGTGCTGTCATACTTCTTGCAAAATGAAATGTACCTCTGCTTATCATTATTATACTCTGAACCCCCGATATTTGCAAGCTTCCATCCAAAACCGCAGCCTATCAAAAAGACGTCCAAACAGCTAAGTCCTCAGCCTATCCTGTGACTTTTACCGTCAGAACGTCTTTTTTCTTCTCTTATCCTACAATCAAACAGCTTGTCATGCAGTGATCTGCGCCTAGTCCCCATCAAATATCCAGCACATAAGCCGTAATCAGCTTCGCCGTATTCTGGATTCCATCGATATGGGTCCGCTCCACTCCATGGCTGCCGTACACAGCCATGCCGAAGGCAGCCGCATACACATTATTGCCGCACTTTAAGGCTGCGCTTCCATCGGTCCCGTACCGATAGAAAATATCCACTGCGTAATCGCAGCCTGCCTTCTTGGCCTGATTGATCAGCCGGGTCGTCAGCTCTCTGTCATATGGGGTATGGAAATCCTTGCAGCAGATGCTGACGGAATGCTCGTTTCCATCGTAATCCGGGCCGATCAGGCCGATGTCCACTGCCACGAACTCCTCCACCTCCGGCGGAAGGTAAGCGCCGCCGTGTCCGATCTCCTCGTAATGAGGAAAGGCCAGAAGGGTGCGGTATTTCGGCTTTAAATGATTCTCAGTCAAAAACTTTAACATGCCGAACATGGCAGCCACTGCCGCCTTATCATCCAGAAACCGGGACTTGATAAATCCCTTTTCGGTGTACTGGAAATGAGGCTCTGCATACACCAGATCCCCGTGCTGGATTCCCAGCGCCAGCACATCCTCACGGCTGTGAACATCCTCATCCAGGCTGATCACCATGGTCAGCTCGCCGCGCTCTAAGGAACGGGCATCATCAAATACATGGGTAGAATGAGACTGGCACACCATCAGGCCGCTGTACTTCTTTCCGTCTCTGGTGACCACATGAACCGTTTCTCCATCCATGCTGTAGAAATTTACGCCGCCCAGCTGACGGACACGAAGACAGCCGTCGTCATCGATTCTCCGCACAATCATTCCCAGGGTGTCCAGATGGCCGCCTACCATAACGGTTTTGGAATTATCCTCTCCCTCCAAGGTGATATATGCCGTGTGCTTCCGGTCATAGGTGACTGGATAGCCGAACATGGCTGCATATTTTTCGATTACCGGATTGATCTCTTCATAATAGCTGACCGGGCTTGGAGTATTGATCAACTCCTCCAGGCAGCTCAGCATAAATTGATTATCGATACTGTATTCCATAATGTCTCCCAATCAGAACGGTGAAGGAAAACCCTCCACCGCTGTTTTCATATTATTGATTTTAAAACTTCTCACAAAAATGACAAGCCACAAAATGTCCCTTTTCATTCTCTTTCAGTCCTGGCGTCTGCTCGAAACAGCATGGCTGTGCATACTCACACCGAGGTGCAAAGCGGCAGCCCGGCTTAGGATTGATGGGGGAGGTGATCTCGCCCTTTAACAGGATCCGATCCTTCTTTGCCCCCAGCCTTGGAACCGGGATGGCTGATAAAAGCGCCTTGGTATAAGGATGAGTGGGATGAGCGAAAAGCTGCTCTGCAGTGGCGTGCTCCACTACCTTTCCAAGATACATTACCATGATCTCATCAGAGAAGTAATTCACTACCGACAGATCGTGGGTGATAAAGATGTAGGTCAATCCCAGCTCCTTCTGCAGCTTTTTCAAAAGATTTAAGATCTGTGCCTGAATGGATACGTCCAGAGCGGATACCGGCTCGTCACAGACGATGAACTTCGGATTCATGGCCAGGGCACGGGCAATTCCGATTCTCTGGCGTCTTCCGCCGTCCAACTCGTGGGGATAGGTATTTACCAAACGCTCTGAAAGGCCTACCAACTCCATCAGTTCCAGCACATGATTCTGCTGCTCCTGCTTGTTTTTATGTACCTTATAAAGGCGCAAGGGTTCGCCGATGATCTCGCTGACCGTCTTTCTGGGATTCAGGGATGCAAATGGATCCTGGAAGATGATCTGCATCTGGGAACGAAGATGACGCATCTCCTGAGAGGATGCCTTGGTAATATCCTTGCCCTCAAAGATAACCTGACCGCTGGTGGGCTCATGGAGCCGCAGAATGGCACGTCCTGTAGTGGATTTGCCGCAGCCGGACTCTCCTACCACGCCAAGGGTCTTTCCCCTTTCCAGGGTAAAGGTGACATCGTCAACAGCATGAAGCACGCCGTTGGGAGTATTAAAATATTTTTTCAGATTTTTAACCTCTAACAAGACCTCGCTCATGCCTGATCACCTCCTAAGCCTGTGCCGTTTTCTCCTAATGTAACGCCGGTTCCATCTTCATAAGCCAGACAGGATACGATGTGGGTATCGGACAGCCTGGTAACTGCCGGAACACGGGTCTTGCAGATCTCCTTGCAGTACTTGCACCGGGGATGGAAGGTACAGCCGCCGGGCAGGTTCGTTGGGTCAGGCATTAAACCTGGAATCGGCTTTAATTCTGCAGTCCGGTCCTCAATATTGGGCAGAGAGCCGAACAGACCTTCCGTATATGGATGGCTGGTGTGGTTAAAGATATCCTCCAATGTGCCGTGCTCCACAATACGGCCTGCGTACATGATGCTGACATCATCACACACCTCAGCCACAATCCCTAAGTCATGAGTGATCATCAGCATGGAAGTGCCGTACTTCTCCTTCAGCTTCTGCATCAGATCCAGCACCTGTGCCTGGATGGTAACGTCCAGTGCAGTAGTGGGCTCATCTGCAATCAGAAGATGGGGATTACATACCAGCGCCATTGCAATAATAACACGCTGCTTCATGCCGCCGGAAAACTGGTGAGGATACTCAGAGGCGCGGTTGCCGGGGATTCCTACCATCTCCAGCATCTCCTTTGCCTTCTCCATAGCCTTTTTCTGGTCGATCTTCTCATGAAGCTGGATCACCTCTGCGATCTGGTCGCCTACGGTAATTACCGGGTTTAAGGAGGTCATAGGATCCTGGAAGATCATGGACACCTGATCGCCCCGTATGTGCTCCATTTCCTTCTCCGAATAGGAGAACAGATCCTTTCCTTCCAGATGAATGGTACCTCCGGTGATCTCTCCCGGAGGATTGGGAACCAGGCGGAGAATGGATAATGCTGTTGTGGTCTTGCCTGCACCGGTCTCTCCAACCAGTCCCAGGGTCTTGCCACGCTCGATTGCTAAATCAATGCCATTGACTGCGTCTACCACGCCGTCCATGGTCTTAAACTTTACTTCCAGATTTTTAATCTCTACTGTATATTTTGTATCATTTGCTGACAAAGCTTGGCCCTCCTTACTGTTTTAATCTTGGGTCGAGGGCATCGCGAAGGCCGTCGCCTAACAAATTCAGCGCCAGAATGGTAATCACGATGGCAAGACCTGGGAATAAGGTCAGATGCACAGCGTCACGCAGGAAATTACGGCCGCTGGAAAGCATTGCGCCCCACTCCGGATCCGGCGGCTGAACACCCAGACCGATAAAGCTTAAGGATGCCGTAGACAGGATCGCACTTGCCACAGACAATGTCGCCTGCACGATAATAGGAGCCATGCAGTTGGGAATGATCTCCCGGAAAATGATGGTCACGCTGCTTGCGCCGATGGCGCGGGAGGATTCCACAAACTCCTGATCCTTCACGCTCATAACCGCCGCACGGACGATGCGGGCGAAGTTGGGCACACCGGAGATGCCGATCGCCAGCATCACGTTTACCAGATTGGTTCCCAGGGCTGCCACGATGGTGATGGCCAGCAGGATGCTTGGAACTGCCAGGAAGATATCCATGATTCGCATGATCACATTGTCCACCTTACCGCCGTAGAATCCGGCAAATGCACCCAGGGTTCCGCCGATAATCAGAGACACGGATACGGAAATCAGTCCTACTACCAAAGATACTCTGGAGCCGTGAAGCATTCTGGCAAAAATGTCACGCCCGAACTCATCGGTCCCGAACCAATGCTCTGCGCTTGGTCCCTGAAGACGGTTTGCTATATTCTGGGCGACAACCTTGGTATCATAATCCGCGATCACATCGGCAAAAATCGCTCCTAATGCCAGCAGAACCAGAATAAATAATCCCAGCATTGCCATTTTATTTCTTACCAGACGCTGAATAATCTCCGCAGCCATACTGCGCTTTTTTGCTTTTTTATTTCCCATGTTGTCACCTCCTTACTTATACTTGGATTTAATTCTCGGGTCAATGTAGGCATATAAAATGTCAACACATAAGTTTACGATGCTGAAGCAGATGCAGAAGATAATGACGCAGCCTAATACCGCCGGCGTGTCCTTTGCCTTAATGCTGTTTACCAAATAGGTTCCCACACCAGGCCAGGAGAATACCGTCTCTGTCAGAACGGCGCCGCCTAACAGGGAGCCGAACTGAAGGCCGATAACCGTCACTACCGGAATCAGCGCATTCTTCAAGGCATGCTTGTAAATAACGCTTCTGCTGTTTACGCCCTTGGCCTTGGCTGTACGGATGTAGTCCTGGCGGATTACCTCCAGCATGGAGGAACGGGTGGTTCTGGTAATATTTGCCATACATCCGGTGCCCAGTGTAATTACCGGAAGCACCAGCGCCTTCCACCCTTCCGAGCCGCCCGACGGGAACCACCGCAGATGCAGGGAAAAGCCGATGATCAGCATCAGTCCCAGCCAGAAGTTAGGGGTGGCTACGCCCAGAAGTGCCAGCACCATACTGACGCTGTCGATCAGGGAATATTGCCTGGTGGCCGAGATAATACCGATGGGAATCGACAGCGCCACGGCAAACACCATACCCCAGAAGGCCAGCTTCAAGGTATCCGGGAATCTTGACATTACCTCGCTGAATACCGGACGGCCGGACTTATAAGAGGTTCCTAAATCACCTCGAACCAGATCCCCCATGTACCGGGCATATCGGATCAATACCGGGTCATTTAACCCCAGTTCTTCATTAAGAGCTTCTACTGCTTCAATAGGAGCGTCTTCACCAAGGATCGTTCTTGCCGTATCGCCTGGTGCAAGTGACATAATAAAGAAAACCAGGAAGGAGACACCGATTATAACTGGAATTAACATTATAAGACGTTTGATGACGTACTTATGCATGGCGAAATCCTCCTTCTAATAATAGCTAATAGTAAATGTGAACGAAGGCAGACAGCACATAAAACTGCTGCCGTCTGCCTCTCTGAATAAACACTTCATCAAGAATTAATAATGGATGGAATAGAAATCATGCATCTGAATCGGGGATGGAACCACACCCTGCAGATTTGCCTGACGTGCGATCATACCGGTTGGGGAATATAACGGAACCCAAACTGCATCATCCGAAACAGTCTTTAAGACGGTCTCATAATCTTTCTGAACCGCAGCCTTGTCACGGTTCACTGCCGCATCATCTACCAGAGCATCCACTTCCGGATTCTTATAGAAGGAGCGGTTTCCGCCTGCACCTGCGCTGGCGCTGGTGAACAGAGGACGATAAGTGTTATCCGGCTCTGCATTTGCAACCCATCCGGCCAGACAAGCGTCATGCTCGCCGTTTCCGGTCTTCTCATAGAAGGTAGAGGCTTCCATCTGCTCGATGTTCATGGTAATGCCAAGCTCGGCTAAGTTGGCCTGAATAACAGTTGCACTGGTGGAACGGGTAGTGCTGTTTGCCACATAGCAGGTAAAGGTAAATCCATCTGCATAACCGGCCTCAGCTAACAGCTCCTTTGCCTTCTCCGGATTGTACTCATACTTGGTAACGGTGTCATAGTAGCCGATGGCTGCCTCGCCGATGTAGTTGTCAAAAGGCTTTCCTTCGTTGTTGATGGAAGCGATTACGATATCGCTCTTATTGATGGCATAGTTCATTGCCTGTCTTACCCGAAGGTCATCAAATGGAGCCTTGGTATGGTTGGCACAGAAGTATTCTACGTGGGTAGATACATACTCATCCAGGGCCAGGTTGGAATTATCACGGATTCTTCCAGCATCAGTAGTCGGAACGCTGATCATCATGTCTAACTCGCCGTTCTCCAGCGCGATGGTTCTTGCAGAATCTTCCGGGATCACCTTGAATACCAGCTTGTCATTCTGTGCAGAACGCTCCGGGTTAAAGTAATCCGGGTTCTTAACCAGGGAGAAGGAAGCGCCTGGAGTCCAGGAATCAAACTTGTATGGACCGGTTCCCATCGGCTCGTCCTCGATCTTCTTGCCCTCCGCCAGCAGCTTCTCTACATGAGCCTTGCTTAAGATGGCGCAGCCGGAGTGGTTCAGGGAAGAAATCAGCGCGTTGGAAGGAGTATTTAAATGAATCGTAAAATGGGTGTCATCCGTTACTTCAACAGAATCAATCATGGAAACCAGATGGCCAACCTTTGGAGAATCCTTCTGGGTCTCTAAGGAATACTTTACATCCTCTGCAGTCAGCACGGAGCCGTCATGGAACTTTACACCTTCCTTTAAGGTAAAGTTTACTGTTACATCGTCAGCATACTCCCAGCTGTCAGCCAGATCACCTACGAATTCATTGTTCTCATCCAGACGTACCAGATTGCTGTAAATATGTCTGGTTGCATAAGCAGAAGCAGTATCATTGTGATTATGTGGGTCTAACGAGGTTAAGTCTGTATTCAGACCAATATTAATTACCTGCTCGCCCTCTGCCGGTGCTGCGGAATCTCCCGCTCCTGCTGCAGCGGCAGTGCTGCTGCCTCCTGAATTGGAACTGGAGCTGCTTCCGCCGCATCCAGTCAGCAGGCTTGCTGCCATAGCGCCTGCTAAAATCGTACATAAAATCTTCTTCACGTTTCTTCTCTCCTTTTGTTCTTCATTTTTCTTTTTATCTTAACCAACCAGTATCACACTCACAGGATAAAAGCGGTTAATAACTTTGCTGTATCCAGAACGGCCTGGATGTGGGTCCGCTCCATGCCATGGGACGAGAAGGTTCCCATACCGAATGCGGCTGCCTGAAGGTTATTTCCTGCCCGGACGGCTGCGTTTGCATCCGTGCTGTAGCGGTAAAAGATATCCTCTACATAGCTGATGCCGGCTTCCTTCGCACACTTCACCAGTCGGTCCGTCAGTTCCCGGTCATACGGAGAAAAATTATCCTTTACGCAGATGGATACCTGCTTTTCACTGCCTGCATGATCCCCGCCGATTACAGCGATATCCAAAGCGATATATTCACTGATTTCCTCCGGCACGTAGGATCCGCCATGGCCGATCTCTTCGTAGTGGGGGAACGCAAACCAGACATTGCAGGAAGGAACCAGGTTCTGTTCCTTTATGTATTTCAGCACGGCAAAGGCACATGCCACACAAGCCTTGTCATCGATAAACCGTGACTTGATATATCCCTTTTCTGTTACGGTAAAATGAGGTTCAATGGAGATGATATCCCCATGCTGGATCCCCAGAGCCTTCACCTCTTCATCAGAATAAACCTCTTGATCCAGAAGAACTACCATGGATTGCTCATCTCTGGTTAAGGTTCTGGCATCATCAAATACATGAACCGAATGGGACTGGCACATTACCATTCCGGTATAATTCCGTCCGTCGCGGGTATGTACGGTAACGGTCTCACCTTCCAGGTTATTAAAATTGATTCCGCCCAGATTACGGACACGGATCATGCCGTTGCTGTCGATCTTTCGTACCATCAGCCCTAAGGTATCCAGATGAGCTCCCACACAGATGGTTTTTTTCGGATTCCGTCCCGGAACCTTGATATATCCAGTCCGCTTCCGGTCAAAGCTCACCTCATATCCCAGCTCCCCTGCCATCTTCTCCAAAAGAGGATTCACTTCCTCATAGTAACTGACCGGGCTCGGAGTATTGATGAATTCCTTCATCACAGATAATAAATATTCGGAATCTAACACTGCTTCCATTTTGAAACTCTCCTTATAAATGCAACTGATATTCGCAAAATGCATTTTTATTCATCATTCAGACGAACCTGCCTGTTTGGCACCTTAACCATTCTAATATATATCCATAAAAAAATCCAGAAAAATTTCCTCATTTTCTCCATTTTTCCCGATTTTCTTTCATTTTTTGCGTTCTATAGCCGGAATCTTCCTTCCAGGGCCAGATACTGATCCAGCAGCATTCGGCTGACTCTGGCTCCGTAGCGGCTGGCGGTATGTCTGTCATGATACTGAGGATCGTAGAAATCCTTGTGCATCATCACGATCACATAATCACCGTAAGGGGTAGATACGATACCCCCGTCATTCCTGCACTCATCCATGCTGCCGCTTTTCGAAGCCACCCGAATCAGATTCGTCTTCCCGGTCTCCTCCCCGTCCATCAGAGCAGACGGGAATTCACCGGTGATCATGCTGTTATAATGCTGCATTCCGAAAATTTTCAGCATCTCCTCATCTGCCTCCGGGCTGATCAGCTGCCGTCTGGCCAGACGGGTGAAAATACTGGCATAATCTCTTGGGGTTGTGGTTCCCAGCCGCCCGTAATCATCAGAATCAAAGTGCAGTGTCCGGTACAGCTTCGTTCCCCGGCAGTCCAGCTTCTGAATACATTCATTAATGGTATCGATTCCCAGATATTCGATGACCATGTTCGTGGCCACATTGTCACTGACAATGATCATCAGTGTTGCGGCATCCTTCACCCGCAGCTTTGCCCCCAGATCCAGAGACTGCACCACGCCGCTGCCGTCCACATAATGGTGCTGCTCATAGGTCAGGATATCCGCCAGACTGGCCTTACCCCCCTTCACCTGGTCATACAGGCATGCCAAAATATAGGTCTTAATGGTGCTTGCCGTCTCAAAATCCTCATCAGCATCGATCTGAATCACATGTCCTTTTAAATCATCTGCATAAAAGCTCATTTTTCCGTCATAGCTGCAAAGCTCGGCAGCGATCCGTTTTTCAATCGTTAATCTTTCGTCCATTCTTTTCACTCCTGTTGTATCCTGTTTATTTCACACGTTATTTCTTTCAACCTATTTTGTCAATATGGTTGTAGTTTTCTAATTGCAAGGGCTGCCTTACGATCAGCTCTGAGCCGACCGTAAAGCAGCCCTGTAAACATACATCCGATTTTTGTCACAGCTCACCTCAGCGGATGATGGCAGAATACCTGCCGTCCATCCAGCATCCGTCCCTCCGGCTCCCTGGTTCTGCAGGTCTCATCTGCATACGGGCACCTGGTATGAAACCGGCAGCCTGCCGGCGGATCCACCGGGCTTGGGAGCTCTCCTGGAAGCAGCTCCTTAGATTCCATGGGCTGGTCCGGATCGGTCTTGGGAATGGCACTCAGAAGAAACTTGGTATAGGGATGAAGCGGTCTTTCATATACCACATCCGTATCCCCGATCTCACAGATCTTTCCTAAAAACATCACGCAGATCCGGTCTGCAATGTAATGAACCACACTTAAATCATGAGAGATAAAAAGATAGGTCAGGTTCATCTCCTGCTGCAGATCCTTTAACAGATTCAGGATCTGAGACTGGATCGATACATCCAGGGCGGAAACCGGCTCGTCGCAGATGATCAGCTCCGGCTTTAATGCCAGAGCTCTGGCAATGCCGATTCGCTGACGCTGTCCGCCGGAAAATTGATGGGGATACCGATCAATCAGCTCCGGCCGGATGCCTACCAGATCCATCAGTTCCTGAACCCGCCTGGTAGTCTCCTCCCTGCCATGGTACACATGATGGGTCTCCAGAGGCTCTGCAATCAGATCCCGCACCTTCATTCTAGGATCCAGGCTGGAATACGGGTCCTGGAAGATCATCTGGACCTTCCGCCGCACTGCCCGCATATCCTTCTCCTTCAGATTTTCGATGGACTGGCCTTCAAAGAACAGCTTCCCTGATGTAGGCTCAATCAAACGGATCAGCACCCGCCCCAGGGTACTCTTGCCGCAGCCGGACTCGCCTACCAGCCCCAGGGTCTCTCCCTTATAGATCGCCAAGGATACATCCGAGACTGCATGCACCCTGCTCTTCTTTTTCACGCCCATGGCACTTTTCACCGGGAATTCCTTCGTCAGGTGCTGTGCCTCCAGCAAAATCTCTCTGCTCATCTTCCAGTACCTCCTTCTGCCTGCGTATTGGGAGAACAAGCTGCCGATCCGCCGTTCTCAGGGCAGGCGCTTTTTCCCTCCTGGTCTGCACGGTCCGTGTACAGGAAGCATCTGACAAAATGCCCAGGCGCCGTCTCCGTCAGCTCCGGCTCCTCCTCAAAGCAGCGTGCCTTGGAATACTCGCACCGCTGGCAGAACCGGCAGCCCTTCGGCAGATCCAGCATATTAGGAACCAGTCCCTTAATATTATACAGACGCTCCCTGGATTCCAGCTTCGGAATGGACCGCATCAACCCATCTGTATATGGGTGGGCAATATTTTTAAATACCTCCGAGACCGTTCCGCTCTCCATGATCCGTCCTGCATACATAACATACATTCTGGTGCAGAACTGAGCTACAACACCTAAATTGTGAGTAATCATCATCACGGACATTCCCGTTTCATCCTGAAGCTTTTTCATCAGCTGCAGTATCTGGGCCTCGATGGTCACGTCCAGCGCCGTGGTAGGCTCATCTGCAATCAAAAGCTTCGGCCGGCATGCCATAGCCATGGCGATCATCACCCTCTGGCGCAGGCCCCCGGAAAGCTGATGGGGATAGGCGCTGTACCGCTTGGCTGCATCCGGGATACCTACCTCCTCAAAAAGCTGGATCACCCGTCTTTTGGCTTCTTCTGCAGAAATATCCTTCTGATGAAAGGTGATCGCCTCTTTCACCTGCTTGCCCACGGTAATAACCGGATTTAAAGAAGTCATTGGTTCCTGGAATATCATGGAAATCTCATTTCCCAGAATCTTGCTTTTCTCTCGCTGGCTGACAGCCAGCATATCCTTTCCATTGAAGGTAATACTGCCGGATACTACCCGCCCCGGCTTCTTGATCAGGCCCATCAGGGACATGGCTGTCATGCTTTTTCCGCAGCCGGACTCACCCACGATCCCCACCCGCTCATTTTCATCAATGACGATAGTCACATCATCCACTGCACGTACCACACCCTCATGGGTAAAAAAGGATGTTTCCAAATTTTTAATTTCCAATAAGCTCATATGGATTCCCCCTATTTCTTCAGATGGGGATCGATCTCGTCACGCAATCCATCGCCCAGAAAATTTAACGATAATACCATGATCAAAATTGCAAGGCTGGGAAAGAGCATCATCCAGGGACTGGAGATGGCAAATCCCTTTGCCTGGGAAACCATCAGGCCCCAGCTGGTATCCGGCGGCTGTGCCCCTACCCCCAGAAAGCTTAAGTTGGATTCTGAAAGGATGGCATCCGGAATATTCAAGGTAAACAGAACGATCAAGGAAGGCAGACAGTTGGGAAGGATATGCCTTGCCATGATCTTGGTCCGGCTGACGCCCATGCTTCTGGCTGCCTCCACAAAGCCCATCTCCCGAAGGGAAAGGGTCTGGGAGCGGACGATCCGCGCCGTTCCGGCCCAGCCGATAATAGACAATGCAATAAAGATATTAAAGGTGGAGGCTCCCAGGGTGTACATCACCACCATCGCCAGCACAATAGACGGAAACGCCAGCACAATATCCGCCAAACGCATAATAAGTGCATCCAGCCCTCTGATATAGCCGGACAGCAGGCCCATGATAATACCGATCACCATTGAAATGGAGGTGGGCACCAGCCCTACCAGCAGCGATACCCGGCCTCCGTACAGGATCCTGGAAAAAATGTCCCGTCCCAGCTCATCTGTCCCGCAGATATGAGCCATGCTGGGCGGCTGCAGCCGTTCCATCAGATTTACAACCGCGGGATCATAGGGAGCGATCACATCAGCAAACAGAATCATCAGCACATAGATCACCAGGATCACTCCGCTGGCTGCTGCCACCTTATTATTCCGGAACATCCGTTTACATACAGAAAGGAACGAGTCGTTCTCTTCTCTCCTGCTTAAAGCGGCTTCCTCCATGGCTTTTATAGCCGCTTTTCTGTCAAAGACAGGAACCGCCGCATCCGCCAGACGGCGAGGCGTTCTCTGGGGCTCTTTCTGCTCTGCCGCTTTCCTGCCTGCTTCTGTTATGCTTATACCGTTAGGAACCGCATTTTCCCGGTCAGGCTTATTTTTGCCCCGTTCCTGCAGCTCCTTTTTTGTCCGATTTGCTTCCATCCTACTTTCCTCCTTCTACACGGATTCTCGGGTCCACCACGCTGTAGAGGATATCTGCAACCAGATTTCCCAGGATAATAATGGCAGTGGTAAAGATAACCGTCCCCTGAAGGAGAGGCATATCTCTGGTATTGATGGCATCCACCGTCAGACGGCCGATGCCCGGGATACTGAATAAGGTCTCCGTGATCACCGCGCCGGACAGCAGGCTGGACACCTGGATCGCCATCATGGTAATAACCGGAAGAAGGGAATTCTGAAGAGCGTGGGTCACGATCACCCGCAGCGGCATCAGCCCCTTGGCCCTGGCCGTCCGGATGTAGTCCTCCTCCAGCACCTCAAGAAGGCTGGAGCGGGTCAGACGGGCAATGGTCCCGGCAGCGCCCCATCCCAGCACAACAGCCGGAAGGATCAAATGCCGTGGAGAGGAAAAGCCTGACACCGGCAGGATCCCGTTAAACAAGTTCTGAAGCAGCATTCCCACAGAAAAGGCCGGCACTGAAACACCGCAGAGAGCAAATCCCATAAATAAACGGTCAATAATGGAATTCTTCTTTACCGCAGACAGGATCCCTGCAGGAATGCCGATGATCCAGGAAAAGCAGGCAGCGGTTACTGCCAGCATCAGGGTCTTCGGAAATGCATTAGCGATCACAGAGGAAACGGACCGGTGAAGCTTATAGGATTCCCCGAAATCCCCTCTCAGTGCATCTCTGATATACCAGACAAACCGAACATACCATGGATCATTCAAATGCATCCGTTCCATCAGATTCTCAATTACATCCGGCTTTACCTTTTCTCCCATCATTACCGTGATCGGATCTCCCGGCACCACGCTCAGCATAACAAAGATCAAAAATACAACACCTATCAGAATGGGAATTGTAATCAGGATCCGCTTTGTCACATATTTAATCATTTCCTATTCCTCTCTCAAGTCTGCAAATGACAGGCCGCACCTTCGAAAAGCTTGAAGGTACGGCCCAGTTACTTTCACACTCCAGTCAATCACTTCGATGATCGGCCGGAAGCCAATCCATATGGCAAGCCAAAAGCCAGCCCTTCGCCGCAGGCGAATGGAAACGGGACGGCATTGCGGCATCTTTTACTGCTTCACTGATACATTATAGTAGCTTACATCGGTCCAGCCGTTCCAGGAAATAGAAAAACCTTCCACCCAATCCTGTACCGCCACAATGTGATTCATCTGGAATAACGGCACAAACGCTGCATCCTCCTGAACCAGTGCAGTGTCAGCCTCCTTATACATCTCCATACGCTTCTCATTATCTGTTTCTACTCTGCCCGCATCCAACAGGTCAAATACCTTCTGATCGGTGTGGTTGGTAGAACGAACCTTGGTATTCTTTGCAGAGAAAAAGGTGTAAAGGAAATTATCCGGATCATTATAATCAGCCCACCATACAGCCCGCTGCAGGCCGATCTCGCCTTCCTTGCGGCTGGCAGTGTATGCTGCGTCATCCATCTGCTTGATGGTCACATGGAAGCCAACCTGCTCCAGCATAGACTGAACCACCTGATTCAGCGCCATGGCGTCCGAATCCTCTGTTTTCTGATAAAGCTCAATATCGCAGCCGTCTGCATAGCCTGCCTCTGCCAGCAGCGCCTTCGCGGCCTCCGGATCGTACGGGATCTCTTCTGCCTCGTAGCTGCCTGCAAAGCCGTTGGGGATAAAGCTGTTGACCACCACGCCTTCGCCCCGGTACAGCTGCTCTAAGATCGTCTGTCGGTCGATTGACATCTGAACAGCCTTTCTCACCCGCACATCATCCATAGGAGCCATAGCCTGGTTAAACAGATAGAAGTAGGTTCCTGCCTCTGTGCCTCTCACAATATTATCCTTGTACTGGTCATTTTCCAGGAAGAAATCAAGCTGGGAGATAAAGCTGGACAGGTCTACGATATCCAGTTCGCCGTTCTCATACATCAGCTTCTGGGTCTGCTCATCCGGCACCTGAATCAGTTCAATGCCGTCTAAGCTAGGGGCGCCCTTAAAGTAGTCATCATTTCGTACCAGAGTGATCTTATCATTCAGAACCCAGTCCTTCATCTTAAACGGACCGCTTCCGATGGTCAGCTCCGGATCAATACCGAATTTATCTCCAGCCGCTTCGGTAGCCTCGCGGTTGTAGATGGAGCAGGAAGGGGTAGCCAGGTTTGCAAGGAATGGTGCAAACGGAGCATCCAGAGTGATTTCTACCGTATGCTCATCCAGAGCCTTCACGCCCTCTACAGAATCAGCCTTGCCGTCAAAACGATCCATGGCACCCTTGATCATGCTGAAGAAGTCTGTGTTTACTGCCTGAGTCTCCGGATTCATCATACGGTCAATGGTGTAGACCACATCATCGGCCTCAAACTTCTCACCATTGTGGAAGGTTACATCATCACGCAGGTGAAAGGTGTACACCAGACCATCCTCCGATACATCCCAGGACTCTGCCAAACCTGGCACCAGAGTAGCCTGTCCGTCCACCGTCTCGCACTCGATCAGGCGGTCATAGATGTTAAGAGGAACCACATAGTATGCGGAATCCTTCTGGCAGTCTACCGTAGGGAACTCATCCGCCTCCGGAATCCGAATGATATTACCGGCAGGACTTACACTCCCTGCTTCTCCTGCCGAAGCTGCTTCACCGCCGGATGAGGCCGCCGTCCCCGCCTCGGCTCCTGAAGAACTATTCGTGGTTCCGGTAGTCGATGAGGATGAACCGTCGTCAAATGCAGAGCCGCACCCTGCCAAAAGCATTGCTGCCAGCGCGCCGGAAAGTATCTTTGTTAATTTTCTTTTCATAACCTGACTCCTCCTTTTAAAAAAGGCGCACCCTCATCTTAGTGTTGGTGCGCCTTTGCAAGTATTCATACATTATAACTTTACTGCGAGAAAAATACAAGAAAAAACAAAGAAAAAAAGACAAAATATTTTTTTCAAAAATCTATTGACATTTTTCAGGATTCAGGATATAATGATTATCGCTGTTGAGGAAACAGCAAGATACGTGTGCGTAGCTCAGCTGGATAGAGCACTTGGCTACGGACCAAGGTGTCGGGGGTTCGAATCCTCTCGCGCACGTTGAAATGAGCACATTCGTTAGCGGATGTGCTTTTTTATTGCAGATGAGTTAGCGGATGTACTTTTTCACGAAAGGAGATCGCATGCGGACATTAAAATATGCAATTTTAGGTCTTCTGATGGAACGCCCCATGGCAGGCTATGACATCATGAAGGCCTTTTCTGAGAAATTAAACGAATTCTGGTATGCGAAGCACAGCCAGATCTATCCGGAGCTGAAGCGGCTGGAAGAGGAAGGACTGGTATCCTGCCAGGTTCGGCTCACCGGAGAGGTGATGGAGAAAAAATTTTACACGATTACCCCTGCCGGTATTGCCGATTTCCGCCAGTGGCTGGACTGTGAAACACCGCTGGAGCCTACTCCAAAGGATGTGTTTCGCTTAAAAACCTTTTTCTCTCAATTTTTAAGCCGAGAGAGCCAGATTGGGCTGACCCAGAGCCAGATCCGGCTCCATGAGGAACGGCTTTCTCATCTTCTGGAGGAGTTTGGAAAATTCCCCAGCGTCCCTGCCCCGAATGACAGCCGTCTTGGTGATTATATGATCCTGGAGCACGGCGTTATGCGGGAACAGATGACGATCCAGTGGCTGAATCACTGTCTGGATTATTTAAACCGCTGAAGACTTGATTTTCTTCCCTCCGCATTCTTAAAAAGGCAGCATACTCCACAATTTCGAAAGGAAAAAGACCAGAATCAGCGCCGGCACCATGTTAAGCACCTGATAATGACGGATTTTCGAGATCTTCAAGCCTACCGCCAGGGTAATGATCCCTCCCACTGCCTTGAAATCTCCGATCATAGCATCGGTCAGAAGGGGCAGAAGAAGATTTCCGAAGAAAAACAGGATCGTACCAATCATCACCTGGGGTACTGCAATGGCGCCGATCAGATACCCGGTTACAGCCCCGAAAATAATAGCTGTAAAAAAATCCATGACTGACTTGGCGATTAAAATAGAATGATCCCCGGAAATTGCAGAATTCATGGCTCCAAACAGACCGGTTCCGCTGAAGCAAAACAGAATGATCATACTGATCAGATTATCCATTTGCTCCTTGGAAAGTTCAGCTCCAGGAAGCTTCCCTCCCAATCCGGTTAATCCCTTCGCCAGAGACTGCTCCAGATTCAGGCATTCTCCAATCAAAGTTCCCACAATCAGCGCCATAACCACTGCTGTCAGTGAATTCAGCTGAACGATCAGGGAAATCCCCATCGTAATCGCTGATAGCCCAAACACTCCGGTCAACGCATGGCTGATCCGCTCCGGAATCCGGTCCCCTTCCAGTGCACCGATCATGCCGCCGATGAGAACAGCGGATGAATTGATAATAACACCGATTGGCATATACCATACCTCCCCCTGCTTTTTCATGTATCGCCCATTTTGGACGTATTAAATATGTAAATACTGACATATT
>JAUNOF010000219.1 GCA_030537215.1 Lachnospiraceae bacterium | reverse complement strand
ACCTTTCCTGCCCGCTCCTCATACTCTAATAGTAAGATGCTCCCAGAATTGAGGACAAGAAATGCGGATCTGCGATCTGAAATGCCGTGAAGTCATCAACATCAGAGACTGCAAGCGCCTGGGCTTTGTAGGGGATATCGATTTTGACCTGGAAAAAGGCTGCATTCTGGCCATCATCGTACCAGGACCTCCCACTATCTGCGGATTCCTGGGCCGGGAAAAGGAATTTATCATTCCATTTCGCTGTATTAAGCAGGTAGGACCAGATATCATTCTTGTGGATGTAGAGGAAAAGGAGGTAACTGGAAAGTGCAAAACGTAACGGGCCAGGCCGGTTGCTGTGAACGCACGCAAACAGTAGCCCAGGCTTCAAAGCTGTTTGTTTCATGCGGTGGAAAAAACTTGCAAAACCGTATTGCCTAAGGTAAAATATAGCTAAAAGAATAGCTGTGAAGGTACGGAACAGTTACCGGAAAGCAATGGTTCCGGAGTTAGAAAATAATTTAGGAGGATACGATTTTGAAATGCCCATTTTGCAATGCAGCGGACACCAAGGTGATTGATTCAAGACCGGCAGATGATAATAGTTCCATTCGCAGACGAAGACAGTGCGAAACCTGCGGGAAACGGTTTACGACCTACGAAAAGCTGGAAACCATGCCTCTTATGGTGATTAAAAAGGATAATTCCAGGGAAACCTATGATCGGTCGAAGCTGGAAGCCGGTATTATTCACTCCTGCCACAAGCGCCCGATTTCCACCCAGCAGATTAAGGCCATGATCGATGAGATCGAGAATGAGATCTTTAATAAGGAAGAAAAGGAGATCCCGTCATCGGCCATCGGTGAACTGGTGATGAAGAAGCTTCAAAATCTGGATGAAGTTGCATACGTCCGGTTTGCGTCGGTGTATCGTGAATTTAAGGACGTAAATACATTTATGGAGGAGATCGGAAAGCTGCTGAATAAGTAGGCGGCCGGCAGAAGGATCTATGCAGAACACAGAAAGCAGCAAAGGAGTGGCAGATGATATTGGAACGATTTTATCCGAATGTATGGGCAGACAGCGCCTATGGACTTCCCTATGAAAATATGGCGAAAAAGGGCATCAAAGGACTGATTTTTGATGTGGACAATACTTTGGCTTTTCATGATGTTCCGGCAGATGAAAAGGCGGTGCGGCTGTTTGAACGGTTCCATAAGCTGGGACTGGAAACCTGCCTGCTTTCCAATAATAAGGAGCCGCGGGTCAAGGCATTTGCGGAGGCGGTAGGCTCTCATTATGTGTACAAGGGCGGAAAGCCGGGGGTAAAGGGATACCGCAGATCCATGGAACTGATGGGAACGGATGCCAGGCATACGGTAGCTGTAGGGGACCAGCTTTTTACGGATATCTGGGGAGCAAACCGGGCCGGGATCTACAGCATTCTGGTCACGCCTATGAACCCGAAGGAGGAGATCCAGATCGTGATGAAGCGGTTCTTGGAACGGCCGATCCTCTGGGCTTACAGAAGGAAGCACCCGGGAGAGCCGGTCAGGGGAAGGGTATGACAGCAGGCTGCGGTCCTGTGGATGCATCAGGCAGTGAGAAGGAAGCAGTAACAGCAGAAGATAAAAAGAGGTGTTATGAGATGATTACATCAGTGAAAGTACGGAATTGTGTTCTAGGCCAGGGACGTCCAAAGATCTGTGTTCCCATCGTGGCCCGGACAAGAGAAGAGGTAAAAAAAGCAGCACAGGAGATTAGCGGGCTGCCTGCGGACATGGTAGAGTGGCGGGCTGACTGGTATGAAGCTTTAAGCAGGCCGGAGGAGGTGGCCGGTACGCTTAACGTGCTGCGGGCAGTGCTGGGGGAAGCGATGCCGATTCTGTTTACCGTCCGCACGAAAAAAGAGGGCGGGCAGGCGGAACTGCCCACAGCAGATTATGTGGCGATCAACTTGGCTGCGGTTGCCGCGGAAGAGGTGGATCTGGTGGATGTGGAGCTTTCAACCGGAAAAGAAGGAGCAGCCATGATCGTGGAGGCCGCTCATCAGATCGGAAAAAAAGTGATCATGTCCTGTCATGATTTCTACCGGACTCCGGAAGTGGAGGAAATGATCGCATATTTAAAGAGGATGCAGGAGTGGAATGCGGATATCCCCAAGCTTGCGGTGATGCCCAAGAGCAAGGTGGATGTGTTAAAGCTTTTGACAGCCACTTTGGAAATGCGGGAAAAGCATGCAGACCGCCCCATTATCACCATGTCTATGGCAGCGGAGGGCGTGATCAGCCGTCTGGCGGGGGAAACCTTCGGCTCCTGTCTCACCTTTGGCTGTGCCGGGCAGGCCTCAGCACCGGGGCAGATGGAGGTAACCGAGCTGCATCAGATTTTGGAATTGGTGCATAAAAGCATGGGATAACATTTTCTGTCTATTCCTGAAAAAAATAGTTGAAAATGCATGAGATATCGTTTAGAATATAGAAGATAATGAGATGAACGCATTTCTCGGCGGCAGGAACGCTGGAGCGTTCTTGAGATTTAAGGAGGAATATCTTTATGATATCAGCAGGTGATTTTAGAAACGGCATTACCTTAGAGATTGACGGCCAGGTTGTTCAGATTCTGGAATTCCAGCATGTAAAGCCAGGTAAGGGAGCAGCATTCGTTCGTACCAAGTTAAAAAATGTAATCAACGGCGGCGTTGTTGAGAGAACCTTCCGTCCAACTGAGAAGTTCCCGGCAGCAAGAATTGACCGTGTGGACATGCAGTATCTGTATTCTGATGGCGACTTATACAACTTCATGAACGTTGAGAACTACGACCAGATCGCATTAAATTCCGATTTAGTAGGCGATGCATTAAAGTTCGTAAAAGAGAATGAGATGGTTAAGGTTTGCTCTTACAACGGAAGCGTATTTTCCATCGAACCTCCTCTGTTTGTAGAGCTGGAGGTTACTGACACCGAGCCAGGCTTCAAGGGAGACACCGCAACCGGCGCTTCCAAGCCAGCAACTGTTGAGACCGGCGCACAGATCAGCGTGCCTCTGTTTGTCAACATTGGTGATAAGGTTAAGATTGATACCAGAACCAGCGAGTATCTGGGACGTGCGTGAAAGACGATTGCTCCGTGCTATGCACTCACGCAATCGCTGCCAGTATTCGTAATCCGGGCTATCGCCTTGCTTACTCATACCGGCTTGCCCGTCCGATATCCGTGAATTCGCTCATGCAAGCATGGCTCATTCACGGCTGCCGTCCGGGACTTTCATAATAAATTGCAGTTTGGGCCTGTGTCTACGGACGCAGGCTTCTTGCGTTATCGGAAATCATAGGAAAATAAGTCTTTCGCGAAATATCGTTTTATGATATAATTAATAGTCAACTTAGAACCCTTGATCCATGGAACGGAATGAGTGAAGAAAACAGGGTAACTGTTCAGTAGGTCTGCGCAGGGGCTGCCCCAGCGAAGCGAGGGTACTTGCTGCGCTGACCGTAAGAAAACGTGGAATAAAAGGCAAAAATCCCATCGCC
>JAUNOF010000057.1:8800-17648 GCA_030537215.1 Lachnospiraceae bacterium | reverse complement strand
GTATTTATGACTTTTACTTGCTTTTTTAGACAAAAAAATTTATAATACGTAATATCTTATGGAGAGAACAGGTAGGTATTCAAATGGTAGATAGAGAATTGAAAGAAAAACTGGATATCGAACTGGAAGCACCGGCTTCATTTACCAGTCCGGAAACGCTGTACGATGATCTGATCCAGGGGATACGCCGATATCACCCCTCGGATGATATCAGCATGATTGAAAAGGCTTATCAGATAGCCGCAGAGGCTCATAAGGAGCAGAAGCGTAAGTCAGGAGAGCCTTATATCATTCATCCGCTGTGTGTGGCCATCATACTGGCTGATCTGGAGATGGATAAGGAGACCATCGTGGCAGCCATTCTTCATGATGTGGTGGAGGATACGGTCATGACACTGGATCAGCTGCGGGCTGAGTTCGGTGACGAGGTGGCCCTGCTGGTGGACGGCGTTACTAAGCTGACCCAGCTTTCCTGGTCAGCGGATAAAGTAGAGCTGCAGGCAGAGAACCTGCGGAAGATGTTCCTTGCCATGGCGAAGGATATCCGTGTGATCTTGATCAAGCTGGCCGACCGTCTCCATAATATGCGGACCCTGCAGTTCCAGACCCCGGTAAAGCAGAAGGAGAAGGCCAGGGAGACGCTGGATATTTATTCGCCCATTGCCCACCGCCTTGGTATTTCCAAGATCAAGGTAGAATTAGACGATCTGTCGTTAAAGTATCTGGAGCCGGAGGTTTACTATGATCTGTCAGAGAAGATCTCTCTGCGGAAGGATGCCAGAGAAGCTTTTGTAAATGAGATCGTAAGTGAAGTAAAGCAGCATATGAAGGATGCGGAGATTGAGGCCAAGGTAGACGGGCGTGTGAAGCATTTCTTCAGTATTTACCGGAAGATGGTCAATCAGAACAAGACACTGGACCAGATCTATGATCTGTTTGCCGTGCGCATCATCGTGGAGTCGGTGAAGGACTGCTATGCAGCCTTGGGCGTGATTCACGAGCTGTATAAGCCTATTCCAGGACGTTTTAAAGATTATATTGCGATGCCGAAGCCCAATATGTACCAGTCGCTGCATACCACGCTGATCAGCAGCAGCGGCCAGCCCTTTGAGATCCAGATCCGAACCTTTGAGATGCACCGGACGGCAGAGTACGGTATTGCAGCACATTGGAAATATAAAGAAAGCGGAAGCGGACAGGTGGCTGCCGGAAACGAGGAGGCCAAGTTAAGCTGGCTGCGCCAGATTCTGGAGTGGCAGAGGGACACGGACGATTCCAAGGAATTTTTAAGTCTGATTAAAAGCGATTTAAATTTATTTTCCGATACGGTTTACTGCTTTACCCCTTCTGGTGATGTGAAGAACCTGCCAAGCGGGTCAACGCCCATCGATTTTGCCTACTCCATTCACAGTGCAGTAGGAAACAAGATGGTAGGAGCCAGAGTAAACGGCAAGCTGGTAAATATTGATTATGTGATCCAGAATGGCGATCGGATCGAGATTATTACATCACAAAATTCCAAAGGGCCCAGCCGGGACTGGCTGGCTCTGGTAAAGAGCACCCAGGCAAAGAATAAGATCAACCAGTGGTTTAAGGCGGAGTTGAAGGAGGACAACATCCTTCGGGGCAAGGAGATGATCGACCGTTACTGCAAGGCCAAAGGCATTAACTATCCCGACATCAGCAAGCCGGAATTCATGGAAAAGGTTATGAGCCGATACGCCTTCCGAGACTGGGATTCCGTGCTGGCATCCATCGGGCACGGCGGCCTGAAGGAGGGCCAGGTGATCAATAAGATGCTGGAGGAGCGGGAGAAGAAGCGCAAGAAGGAGATTACCGATGCCAGCGTCTTAAATGAGCTGACAGATATGACCGGCGGAAAGGCTCCTGAGATCGCAAAGAAGTCTAAGAGCGGAATTGTGGTAAAGGGAATCCATGATCTGGCAGTGCGCTTTTCCAAGTGCTGCAGCCCGGTGCCGGGAGATGAGATCGTAGGCTTTGTTACCAGAGGACGAGGCATTTCCATCCATCGGACTGACTGCGTGAATATGATTAATCTGCCGGAGGATGAACGCTCCCGTCTGATCGATGCAGAGTGGCAGAAGGCGGAGGCAGACAGCGGAAGCACCACCTACTCTACGGAGATCAAGGTGTATGCGAATAACCGGATCGGCCTGTTTGTGGATCTTTCCAAGGTATTTACAGAGAAGCAGATCGACATTACCTCTATGAACGTGCGCACCAGCAAGCAGGGCAAGGCAACGATTACCATGACCTTCGACATTCATGGAGTAGAGGAATTAAACCGTCTGACAGATAAGATCCGCCAGATCGACAGCATTCTGGATATTGAGCGGTCCACAGGCTGATTACATGTGAAAATTCATTTGATATAGATAAAAGGCTTTCCGGAAATTTCCGGAGAGCTTTCCTTACAATAAGGGCAACGGTTTCGTGCTTTTACCATTGCCAATATGGGCTGATTTTAACGCACCCTGTAAAAAGGAGAGAGAGATGGGAAAATTAAGGATTAAAAGTAATGTGATCGGTATGATCGGAACCAACTGTTATATTGTGTATGATGATGAAAGCAAGAAGGCCGTGATCATTGATCCGGCAGAGAACAGCTCCTTCATCTTAAATCAATGCCGTGAGCTGGGAGTGGTGCCTGCGGCAGTGCTGCTGACCCACGGCCATGTAGATCATATCGGCGCAGTGCCGGATCTGGTGCGGGCATTCCGGCTTCCTGTCTACGCTGGAAAAGGAGAAGCAAAGCTTTTGGAGGAGCCATCCTTAAATCTTTCTACCAATTTCGGTGAGATGGTGTCCGTGAAGCAGGCAGAACTTCTGGAGGATGGCCAGGAGCTGTCTCTTCTGGGGCGGAGCTGGACGGTAATTGCCACTCCAGGTCACACATCAGGGAGTGTGTGCTATTATCTGGAGAAGGAAAAGGTATTGTTTTCCGGGGATACCCTGTTCTGTGAGTCTTATGGGCGGACTGATTTTCCCACAGGAAGTTCCAGAGAATTGATCCAGTCTGTGACGGAAAAGCTTTTGACGCTGCCGGAGGATGTGGCCGTATATCCAGGCCATGAATGTCAGACCAGCATCGGACATGAAAAGAAGTATAATCCGCTGGCATCGTACCGGAGATATTAAAAGATAGATAGGAGTTTTTAAATTCATGATAATTGGATTGCGTTTGGATGAAAATGCGTTTGAACAGGATATCCGGGAGCTTTTGATGGCTTTTTATCCAGGGGCAGCTTTTGTGCATGGCCGCCAGGAAGAGGCGGAGCAGCTGGCGGCAGAGAAGGGGACAGCAGGACTGGATCTGATGGTCACCGGACGTTTTCTGGAAGAGATGCAGTATGAGCTGAAGGTGGAACGGCTGGGGAACCGTGCAGGGGAAGCTGCTGTTTCGGATCATGAAATGGAGCAGGTTGCACAAAGGCGGCAGGAGCTGTCAGAGGATGCAAGCCCTGTGATTCAGAAAGGGCTGGAGGCAGCCAGAGAAAATCTTCCCTTCCAGATCAACCGGGATGACCGAACAGAAACGAAAAATAAGATCAAGCGCCGCCTGTATTTCCTTCTGGTTTTAGATACCGGACACCAGCTTCCATGGGGAGCGCTGACCGGTATCCGGCCGGTGAAGATACCCGAAGGAAAGCTGGCAGAGGGCTGGGAGGAAGACCAGATCGTTTCCTACATGGAGGAGCATTATCTGACCGGGGAAAAGAAGCGGAAACTAAGCCTGGAGATCGCCCGTGAGGAGCGGCGTCTGCTGCATACGTTGGATTACCAGAAGGGCTGGAGCCTGTATGTGGGGATCCCATTCTGTCCCACCACCTGTCTGTACTGCTCATTTACCTCCTATCCAGTCGCCAAGTGGAGCGGCCGACTGGAGGAATATCTGGATATTCTGGAACAGGAGCTGGTGATCACCAGGGATTCGGTGGGAGATCGGAAAGAGCTGCAGACCATCTATGTAGGCGGCGGAACGCCTACCTCTCTGCCGGAGCCGCAGCTTGCCAGGCTGATGGATATGATCTGCAGTACCTTTGATTTTTCCGGGGTGAAGGAGTTTACGGTGGAGGCTGGACGGCCGGACAGTATCACGGAGGAGAAGCTGCGGATCTTAAAGGAGCATGGTGTCAGCCGGATTTCCATTAACCCCCAATCCATGAACCAGAAGACGCTGGATCTGATTGGAAGGCGGCACACGGTAGAGCAGGTGATGGAAGTATTTTGGATGGCGCGGCAGGCTGGATTTGACAATATTAACATGGACATTATCCTGGGCCTTCCTGGTGAGTTAAAAGAAGAAGTCACCCACACGTTGGATACCATCCATAAGCTGGGACCAGAAAGCCTGACGGTGCATTGTCTGGCACTGAAGCGGGCGGCCAGACTGAACCTGGAGAAGGACCGCTACGCAGGCTATCCCATGGCTTCCGGCCAGCTGATTGATGAGCTGGTGGAGCTGGCGGCAGAAGAAGCCCGGTCTATGGATATGGCGCCGTATTACCTGTACCGGCAGAAGAATATGGCAGGAAACCTGGAAAATGTAGGATATGCCTCCGGGAATAAGGCTTGTCTGTACAATATCTTGATGATGGAGGAAAAGCATACGGTCATTGGCTGCGGCGCCGGAACAACCACAAAGGTGGTGATCCCATCAGAAAACCGGGTGGAGCGGCTGGAGAATATCAAGAATATCCAGGATTATCTGCCTCGGTATCAGGAGGTACTGGAGAAGAAGCGAAGATTCCTTACTGAAATGATAGGGAGAGCCTGAACGGTGAAAGACGCGGAAAATTGGAATATAAAATCCAGGAGCACGTTGGAGAAAATACGTAACTGTAAGGGCATTGAACCGTTACGAAAATACTTGCAAATTCAGTAAAGTAGGGTAAACTAATAGAGGTGAAGAGGAGAGAGCAATTATGGCATTGAAAAAGAAGCCGGTAACCGGCATGAAGGATGTCCTGCCTGCAGAGATGCAGATCCGGGAATATGTAACGAATCAAATCAAGGAAACCTACAAAAGGTTTGGATTTTCTCAGATCGAGACGCCGTGTGTGGAGCATATTGAGAACCTGACCAGTAAGCAGGGCGGAGACAATGAGAAGCTGATCTTTAAGATCTTAAAAAGAGGGGATAAGCTGGATGTGGCGGCTGCTGAGACAGAGGCTGATGTGGTGGACGGCGGTCTGCGCTACGATCTGACCCTTCCCCTTTCCAGATATTATTCCAATAACGCGGCCAACCTTCCCGCTCCTTTTAAGGCGCTGCAGATGGGCAGCGTGTGGAGGGCCGACCGTCCTCAGAAGGGACGCTTCCGCCAGTTCGTTCAGTGTGACATTGATATTTTAGGCGATCCTACCTGTCTGGCGGAGATTGAGCTGATTCTGGCGACTACAACTGCCCTGGGAAAGATCTGTCCCGGCAATTCCTTTACGGTGCGGATCAATGACAGAGGAATCTTAAGAGGCATGGCGGCTTACTGCGGATTCCCGGAGGAGGCTTACGACCAGATCTTTATTACGCTGGATAAGATGGATAAAATCGGAATGGACGGCGTGAAGGCGGAGCTTCTGGAGTACGGTTACAGCCAGGAGCAGGTGACAAAATATTTAAGTCTGTTCTCTGATTTTTCAGATAACGCAGAGGGCGTCCGCAGGATGGGGCAGGTGCTTGCAGAGGCAGGGGCCATCAAGGCGGAGACCTGTGAGAATCTGGCGCATATTATGGATACGGTGCAGGATGTGGCAGAGGCAGAATTTACCCTGGCATTCGACCCTACCCTGGTGCGGGGAATGTCCTACTACACCGGAACCATCTTTGAGGTTTCCATGGAAGGCTTCAGCGGCTCTGTGGCAGGCGGCGGCCGTTATGATAAGATGATCGGCAAGTTTACCGGAACGGAAACGCCGGCATGCGGCTTTTCCATTGGATTTGAGCGGATCGTGACCATTCTCCTGGATCAGAACTTTACGGTTCCTGGAGAGACGGCGAAGAAGGCGTATCTGTTTGAAAAGGGCATCAGCCAGGAGGTGCTGAGTCAGGTGATCCGGGAAGCATCTGCAGAGCGGAAGGCCGGCGTACAGGTTTTAGTGGCGCAGATGAATAAGAATAAGAAATTCCAGAAGGAGCAGCTTTTGAAGGAAGGCTATGGAGAATTTAAGGAATTTTATAAGGATGCGCTGAAGAAATAGAAGATATGGAAAGATTACAGGTATGAAAAAAGGAGAGTATCATTATGGCAGAGTCAATGGTAGGACTGAAAAGGTCCCATCGGTGCACGGAAGTGTCTGAGGCAAACATCGGACAGGAAGTTACGGTGATGGGATGGGTTCAGAAAAGCAGAAATAAAGGCGGTATTATCTTTGTGGATCTCCGTGACCGTTCTGGGATCCTGCAGCTGATCTTTGAGGAGAGCGACTGCGGAGCGGAATCCTTTGCGAAGGCGGAGAAGCTGAGAAGCGAGTTTGTAATTGCAGCAACAGGACAGGTGGAGAAGCGGTCCGGCGGAGCCAATCCAAATCTGAAGACAGGCACCATCGAGGTTCGTGCCAAGAGTCTGCGGATTTTGGCAGAGTCTGAGACGCCTCCCTTCCCCATTGAGGAGAATTCCAAGACCAAGGAAGAGCTGCGGTTAAAGCACCGGTATCTGGACTTAAGAAGACCAGATATCCAGCGGAATATTATGACCAGAAGCCAGGTTGCTATCCTGACCCGCCAGTTTTTGGCTGAGGAGGGATTTTTGGAGATTGAGACGCCTACTCTGATCAAGAGTACACCTGAGGGCGCCAGAGATTATCTGGTTCCAAGCCGTGTACATCCAGGCTCCTTCTATGCGCTGCCCCAGTCCCCTCAGATCTACAAGCAGCTGTTAATGTGCTCCGGCTATGACCGGTATTTCCAGCTGGCAAGATGCTACCGGGATGAGGACCTGCGTGCAGACCGTCAGCCGGAGTTCACCCAGATCGATATGGAGCTGTCCTTTGTGGATGCAGAGGAGGTTATGGATGTAAATGAGAGGCTGATCCAGAAGCTGTTCAAGGAGATCTGCGGGGTGGATGTGGCACTTCCGCTGCCAAGGCTGACCTGGAAGGAAGCCATGGACCGGTTTGGTTCCGATAAGCCGGATATGCGGTTTGGCATGGAGCTTCAGGATGTGTCTGAAGCAGTGAAAGACTGCGAATTTGTGGTATTTAAGAGTGCCCTGGAAAACGGCGGTTCTGTCAGAGGCTTATGTGTAGAAGGACAGGCTGGCATGCCAAGAAAGAAGATCGATGCTCTGGTAGAGTTTGCCAAGGGCTACGGCGCTAAGGGACTGGCTTACCTGGCTGTTCAAGCGGACGGCTCCTATAAGTCCTCCTTTGCAAAGTTTATGACCCAGGAGCAGCTGACCAGACTGGTTGCAGCCATGGGCGGAAAAGCCGGCGATCTGCTGTTATTTGCCGCAGATAAAAACAGCGTAGTTTATAATGTATTAGGCGCCCTTCGTCTGGAGATCGCAAAGCAGCTTGACATGATTCCGAAAAATGTATGGAAGTTTTTATGGGTGACTGAATTCCCGCTGTTAGAGTACTCCGAGGAAGAGGGACGGTATGTGGCAATGCATCATCCATTTACCATGCCTATGGACGAGGACCTGGAGCTGATCGACACCAATCCTGGTGCAGTCCGGGCAAAGGCTTACGATATCGTGCTGAACGGTACGGAACTTGGCGGAGGCTCTGTGAGAATTCATCAGGCGGACATCCAGTCCAAGATGTTTGAGGTTCTTGGCTTCACCCAGGAGCGGGCACAGGATCAGTTCGGATTCCTGCTGGATGCATTTAAGTACGGCGTTCCGCCTCATGCTGGCCTTGCATACGGCCTGGACCGTGTGGTAATGTGGATGGTAGGCGCAGACAGCATCCGTGACGTGATCGCATTCCCGAAGGTGAAGGATGCATCCTGTCTGATGAGCCAGGCGCCGACGCCAGTTGATCCGAAGCAGCTGGAGGAGCTGGGCATTGAGGTGTCAGAGGAAGCGGATGCCAAGGCAGAAGACAAGGAATAAACAGGACGCGGCTGTGAAGGTATGAAACCGCTGCAGCAGGACTTAGAAAGCAGGACGCCGGAGAAGAGCAGCCGGCGTCCTGCTTTGTGTTAAGAAATTTCGCTGCCTATGTAACAAAAACCATGGGTTCTATTGGATTTCTGGAGGTATTATGAAACAAAATATCGATTTGCTCCATGGAAGGATCCTTCCCTCCCTGACGGCGCTGGCTGTCCCGATTATGGCCACCTCTCTGGTGCAGATGGCTTACAATCTCACCGATATGGCCTGGATCGGGCGGGTGGGAAGCGATGCGGTGGCTGCTGTAGGCGCTGCTGGAATGTATACCTGGCTGTCTTCCGGGCTGGTCACTATTGCTAAGATGGGCGGACAGATCAAAGCAGCGCATTCCATCGGAGAGGGCGACCGGGAGACGGCAGGAAGCTACGGGGCAGGAGCGATCCGGCTGACTCTTCTGCTGGCGGCGGCCTTTGCCCTGTTTGTCAACTGCTTTGCCGAAACCTTGATCGGATTTTTCGGATTGAGCAGCCCCAAGATCGTGGCAGATGCCGTTTTGTATGTGCGGATCGCCTGCGGTCTGATCGTATTTTCTTATCTGAACCAGACGCTCACCGGACTCTACACCGCAGCCGGAAACAGCCGGACGCCTTTTGCGGCCAACTGCATCGGAATGGGAGCCAATATTGTGCTGGATCCGGTTCTGATTTTTGGAGCGGGTCCCTTTCCAAGAATGGAAGCGGCAGGTGCTGCCATTGCAACGGTTACGGCACAGGC
>JAUNOF010000057.1:0-8700 GCA_030537215.1 Lachnospiraceae bacterium | reverse complement strand
GGACAGAATTACGGCGGAAAGCAGTATGACCGGGTGAAGCGAGGGTATATGACAGCGGCGGTGATCGTCTGCCTGTGGGGAACCTTCACTTCCGCTGTGCTGATATTTGGAAGCAGGCCGGTATTTTCCCTCTTTATCCGGGAGCCGCAGGTGATCCCTGTGGGGATGAGCTATCTGCGTGTCCTGGGATTCAGCCAGATGTTCATGTGTATGGAAATGATGACAACAGGAGCTTTGTCCGGATTAGGAAAAACCTTCCAGTGCTCCGTGATCACGGTGCTGCTGACCTCGGCCAGGATCCCGCTGGCGGTAATCCTGGGAGACGCTTTGGGACTGGATGGGATCTGGTGGGCATTCTCTCTGTCTACCATTGCCAAGGGAATCTTGTTTTTCCTGTATTATCTGAGAGTTTTGCGGAAATTGACAGAAGAACGTACTGCGTAAAAGTAACAATATTTTCACAAAATTGTTAATTTGTGCAAAATAGATATGGACGAAAACGGGATTTTATGAGAAAATAAGGCTAAGTATGATGTGATATATTTAACGAACTGCCAGGGGACAGGCAGGTAGTCATCACTGCCATACAAGCAAGAGCATTACAAGAAAACTACATATTTGAAAGGAGTTTTAACACATGATTTATTCAAAAGAAGTTGAAGAAATGTGTACTGTAGCACAGGGCGTGCATCATGGCTGTGCTCCCATCCCGGAAGAAGCAAAATGGGTTCAGGCGAAAGAAGTAAAAGACATTTCCGGTCTGACACACGGCATTGGCTGGTGTGCTCCTCAGCAGGGCGCCTGTAAGCTGACCCTGAATGTAAAAGAGGGCATTATTCAGGAAGCATTAGTGGAAACCATTGGCTGTTCCGGTATGACTCACTCCGCGGCTATGGCAGCTGAAATCCTTCCAGGCTTAACCGTTATGGAAGCGTTAAATACCGACTTAGTATGTGACGCGATCAATACCGCTATGAGAGAGTTGTTCTTACAGATCGTTTACGGACGTACCCAGAGCGCGTTCTCTGAGGATGGTCTGCCGGTAGGCGCAGGTCTGGAAGACTTAGGAAAGGGCTTAAGAAGCCAGGTTGGTACTATGTACGGAACCTTAAAGAAAGGTCCTCGTTATCTGGAAATGGCAGAAGGCTATGTTACCGGTATCGCTCTTGACAAGGACGATCAGATTATCGGTTACAAGTTCGTAAGCCTTGGCAAGATGACCGACTTCATCAAGAAGGGCGATGATCCGAACACCGCTTATGAGAAGGCATGCGGACAGTATGGCCGCGTAGATGATGCTGTTAAGATTATCGATCCACGGAAAGAATGATAAAGGAGGACGTAAAAGATGGCTTTATTTGAATCATATGAGAGACGTATTGATAAAATCAATAGCGTATTAAACAGCTATGGCATCGCTTCCATCGAAGAAGCGGAGAAGATCACCAAGGATGCCGGTCTGAACGTTTACGATCAGATCAAGAAGATCCAGCCAATCTGCTTTGAGAATGCTTGCTGGGCATACACCGTAGGCGCTGCAATCGCAATCAAGAAGGGCTGCAGAAAGGCATCTGAGGCTGCGGCAGCAATCGGCGAGGGCTTACAGGCATTCTGTATTCCAGGCTCTGTAGCAGATACCCGTAAGGTAGGCTTAGGCCACGGCAACTTAGGCAAGATGCTTCTGGAAGAGGATACTGACTGCTTCTGCTTCTTAGCAGGTCATGAGTCCTTCGCAGCAGCAGAGGGCGCCATCGGTATCGCAGAGAAGGCAAACAAGGTTCGCCAGAAACCACTGCGTGTTATCTTAAACGGTTTAGGCAAGGATGCAGCTAAGATCATTTCCCGTATCAACGGCTTCACCTTTGTAGAGACCGAGTATGATCCATACACCAACACCGTTACTGAGGTAGAGAGAATTGCTTACTCCGAGGGACTTCGTTCCAAGGTTAACTGCTACGGCGCTAACAGCGTTCCGGAAGGCGTTGCCATCATGTGGAAGGAGAACGTAGACGTTTCCATCACCGGTAACTCCACCAACCCAACCCGTTTCCAGCATCCAGTTGCAGGTACCTATAAGAAGGAAAGAAACGAAGCAGGAAAGAAGTACTTCTCCGTAGCTTCCGGCGGCGGTACCGGACGTACCCTGCATCCAGACAACATGGCAGCAGGACCAGCTTCCTATGGTATGACCGATACCTTAGGACGTATGCACTCTGATGCACAGTTTGCAGGTTCCTCCTCCGTTCCGGCTCACGTAGAGATGATGGGTCTGATCGGCGCAGGCAACAACCCGATGGTTGGTATGACCGTTGCTGTTGCAGTTTCCATTCAGGAGGCTGCTGAGGCTGGGAAGTTTTAAGGAATGTAGGAAAATCAAGGGTTCTGAGGTAGTGTAAAAAGTGGTTAATAGTGGGTAAATGTAGGTGATTCCTACATTACTCCTACATTATTCCTATACCGTATTCCTACACCACAAAAGACATGAAAGGCGCATCATTATGATGCGCCTTTACTTGATTTTTTCAATATCTTCCCGAAGCCACTCAATGTCCCGGACGGTATAGGTAGATTCCGTGATATCTTCGATTTTATGGCCGACCATTGCCTTTAATGCGTATTCATCGACCCCAGCTTTCTTGGCGCGGGTGATGAATGTCTTTCTCGGATCATGCGGCCGATGATCCGGATCCATTCCCAGTGCGGCCATGACCTTATCAAAACGATGGCGGTATTTATCGTAGGTGACTTTCCAGGATCCGGAATGGGTCTGGCCCTTGTCGTTGAACAGATACTGGCTGCCGATCGACACAGCAAAATTATAATTTTTCTGGACCAGCGGCCGGATCCGGGTATGAATAGGAACCAGGCGCTGCTTGCCGGCGTCTGTTTTCATGCCGGCCTGCATATACCATTTCTCTAAATTCACTTCATCCAGGCGGAGTGTTGCCAGCTCCTGGGGGCGCCATCCCATGTAGCATTGAATCAGGATCCAGTCAACAAATTGAACGGTGTCCACATGTTCCCACAAAAGCGCCAGTTCTTTTTCGGTCAAAGGAATGTGGTCTTGCTTGGCGCTTTCTTTTTCCTGGATGATTTCTCCGGACAGATCAAAGGTTCTCGCATAGTTCATCGGAACGATTTCATATTCCAGCGCATAATCAAACATCAGGTTAAACATGGACTTGATCCGCGCCTTGGTATTGGCGCTGGCGAAGATCTTCTCACCTTTCTTTTTTCCGCGGTATTCGATTCGATAGCCATCCTCCATAACTCCTTTAATGTGCCGGGCGCGGACGTCCTTGGCCCGCATGGATTTGATGGATGAGCAGTAGGCCCAGGCAGATGTAATGGTTCGGACAGCAGTATCAGCAATCTTGGGAAAATACTCATCGGACCATTTTTCGTAGAGTTGTTCTACACTGATATCATCATCCAGATCATACGGATTGCGGTTGTATTCGATCAATGCTTCATAAGCCAGCTCGTAAGTCTGGAAGTAGGATTCTGGTTTTAATGGTTTCACAATGGGCCTGCCCAGTTCCGTCTTTCCAACCGTAACCATAGCCCGAAAGGGCTTCCGGAGATTCCGGTTTTTGATTTCGGATATCTGCCCAAAACCGTTGGGGAGCCGCTTCCTTTTGGCTGGTGGTTTACGCCGCTTAACTGCCGATCGGTCCAGCGGAAAACCACAGTGAGGGCAAGCAATTGCCTTATCACTGACTGGCAGTTCACATTCCGGGCACTTCATTAATGCCATAATATCATCCTTCTTTCTGTTGCGATGTCGCAAATGTTTTTAGGGTATAAAAAATACGCCTATTGCGAAAACGGGCGTTGGATGATATAATCATTTTGGGTAGGATGATTATATTCCGGGCTTGTCCCGCAATAGAAAATCTATGTAAGAAGCTCTTGTGTTGGTAGCACAGGGGCTTTTTGCTTGCTATTTATAATCATCGGGATTAATCCCTAATTTCTCCATAAAGTCTTGCTCTTGAGCGTGTTTTTCACACATAGCTGCGTAGAGAAGCACTTCTTGGCGCTCTTTTTCTGCTTGCTGCTGCGCCTGTTCCATCGCCCTTTGTTTCTCTTGTTGCTTTAATTCATACTCTTTCAATAACTGATTGATGTCGTAATGCTTTTTTAACTCTTTGGCACTTACCGAAGATGAACCATGCATAGGTGAATTGGTTTTAGGTTTGGGTGCCTTGTATGTTGATTCAGAGAAAGCTACAGAATCAATTTCTTGAGCAGGCTTTTCGCTCATAATTATATGGTGAAGTACTTCTTCGTGATCTTCTGCCTGCCGCGCTGCTTCCTTTTCTTCAAGTTCTTGTTGCATTTCATTTTGCAATGAATTTTGATTTAGTACAATATTTTTTTCATCGCAACTTTTGCGCCCTGAGAAAATTTTTTGTATCTCTCTATAAATTCTTTGGATAAATCCAGAGAATTGTTCGATATTGCAATGAGGTTTAACAATAGTATTTACGTTCATTGATTTTCGATAAATAAAGAACGATATCAATGCAAAAAGTAAAAAAAGCAGAGAACCTATGTTGAATGTACCATTGAGAAGCAAATCCAATATACTTTCCAAGATAAATGTAATTAAGTAGCAAGCAGAGGCGAATCGTCCCGCATACACCTTTTTACACTGCAATATATTCAAAACTCCACCTGCAAAAATGAAAATACCAATTGTTAGCTGGAGTGAGGAATATGGTACTTGTATGCCGCTGAATGGTAATAGCATCGAGGTTAAACCCAATACAACCATAAAAATGCCCATTGCTTTTGTTAGTCGTATATAAGTTGGAACAGGAGCTTTTGCTTCATAATTACTCCACAGTAGCACTCCTGTTTTTTGGGCCAAATCTTTTGCGGATGCAGTGAAAGTTGTATTCGTCATTACAGCAGCAACATCACAATCATAATATCTTGCTCCCGTAAAAGCTTCCTGAACAGCTTTGTTTCCGACCGGGGAAGAATAGTACTTGCATTGAATACCATATTTTTTGCCATTTTTATGCGCTATAATGTCAATTCCTTGATCGCAGCTTTTTGATGTAACAGATACACATGAGAATCCATCGTTTTTTAAAATTTTCGCACAAATATTTTCATATTGATAGCCACTGCAACTAGAACTGTAGTGAAAACATGGAGATACAGTTTTCAGAGTAGCAGTAATAATAAAAAACAGAAATTTTGGCATGATAAGAGCGAATTTGAAAGCCAAGGTCATTGAAACTTTTAAGCAAACTTCTCCAAGCATAAATCCATACTTGAACAGTAAAAAAGGAAAAAATATAATATGGTACAGCAACCCGTGTTTTTTCATAAGTCCTCACATTTTTTTCTTTTAACCTATATAATGTATTGTTTTTCGAATAATTTGTATTTTTTCTACAAAGATATTGAAAAATACGACCCTGTATTTTATAATACACAAAGAACAAACGTTCTGCATAATAATCCACCGCTTGCAGATACTACCTGCAGGAGGTGAACCAAATGGAACCGATCATCCATTACCATCTGTACGATATCCGGACTGCCCGGAAATTGTCGGAGCGTGAGCTGGCAGAAAAATCTGGCGTCAGCAAATCGCAGATCAACAATATCGAGAACGGCCTTAAGCATCCCACTGTCTATACCCTGTGCTTACTTTCCCTTGCGCTCGGTGTGTCACCTTACGACCTGTTTTCGTTAGAATCTTAACATTTGTCCACTATAGTGGACAAATACATAGGATCGGTCACGCTTGGATGTAACACTGCGTAAATATATTAAAGAGTCAATCAAATTCGAAAGACAAGGGAAGGGAGCAGCACATATGAGTAATGAAACCTATAAGAAACTCATCATTGAAAAAATTGAAAAGACCAACGATAACTTCCTGTTGAGGAGGATATATCTCTTCATTATAGGTTTACAAGGGGATGCTGTATAGGCATCCTTTTTATTTTATTCCAAGGCAGGCCTTCATAAATTCTTCGATGACCTTTAACTTCTCTGGCTCTGATTCTGCCAAATAATTTATCCCGTTTTTAATAAAATCATTTTCGGTACGTCCCAACTTTCCTAAATTAAGGGCAAAGCGGTCATCTTCGGGAATTTTTGTAAACATATTTTCATCGCCGCCCTCTCCGGTGCGGAGCCAGATTTCATTTACCCCAAACTCTGAGCAGATAAGCTTTGCCATAGTATCGGTTATTTGGTAGGTTCCTAACTCCATTTTGCTGATAGCTGTTTTACCTACACCGAGTCTTTTTCCGAAATCTTCCTGATTTAAGCTTTTTTCTTTTCTTATTTTTCTAAGACGTTCATTCATTGCTGCACCTCCTTTCAAACCCTTGGATATAATATATCATGAAAAGTAGCGTAAGTCAACAAAAAAGTGTTGACAAAGTAGCGAAAATAGATTATTATGTAGACATAAGCAATTGAGAGCGAGGTGAAAAACATGTTAGATACTTTAAAAATCGATCTTACCGATGATCCATTAAAGAATATCTACATTATGGCTCCGCTATTAGATGAAGCGGGACAGAATAAGGTATTCGGTCTGATCTGTGGTCTGGTTGCAGGAAAACCAAACGAAACCAAGAAGACAACGATTCAGAAGGCAGGATAGGAGGTGAGAGAGTGAAATCAGAATTGATTAGAATCGAAAACCACGGTCGGCATACAGAGTTGTATATAGCTGGCCTAAAGTTCGGTGAAGCGTTATATGGTTTATCCTTTGATCAGTCAGGAGAGAACCTGAGCAGCCCTAAAATTACGGTAACAGTCGATATCAGGGAGATGCTGCAAGTATTATCAGAAATCACACCAGAACAGTTAGAATCTGCAAAGGAGATTATAAAGCCATATCTTGACGGTTACAAAAGAACTGTCACCGATGACGGTAACAGTTCAATAGAGATCCTTAGATGAGGCTGTTTGAGTTGGCGAAAACGATAGTTTTGTCAAGAACTTCTATGTAAGGCGCAACGGTCTTGTCTTTAGACGGATTGCAATAGGATCTTGCAAGTCAATACGGAGAAGGCTGGGTAGGAGGTGAACGAAAAATGAAACTTACACCGAAAGAATGGCTGGACATGCAGAAAAAGGCCATACGAGTATGCGAAGGTCCGGAATCAGTGATTCCAAAAGCGATTTTCATCGGAAGCTTAAAAGAAGATGGGATAATAGAAGTCCGCATGAAAATGGTCACTGCGGCTGAGTGGCAAAAATTCCAGGAAGTATGGGAAAAGGTGAGCGGGGCAGATAGCTCAAAAGAACAATTACCCCGCAAGGTTCCTCAGTTTTTCCTGATTTGATGTTGATAGGCAGTTTCTACCATATCTTCCCATGATTCAAATTCAGATTGTGCCTTAATGGGGGAATCAAAATCACCATTATCCAATTTGTTTAAATCATCCTGAGAAGTCATATTGCAGCCTATAGCTTGGCAAAAATCAGTAAAATTTAAGTGTTTTGTGTAATTTTGCATGAATGAATCGGGAAAAACATCAAAAACGCTTCCAGCAGGCATGCAATTGGTTGCTTCGGTGTCCATAGAACAATTGCCTACAGTTAGTTTGAGTTTAGCCATATAATAGTTTCTCCTTCCCTTTGTACTCGGCCTGGCGGGGCCTGTGAGTACAGTATAGAGCAGCAAGGAGAAAAAGACAAGCCATTGGGACAGGAGGTGAAACACAATGATGGACAGCATCAAAGACCTTACCCAGGCAAAAGAGATCGCAGAACATGTATGCCGCATGATCTCTGGTCAGATGCAGATACAGAACCTGCATTTTGCAGAGGGCGGTGTACCCATAGAGGTAGCGGCAAGAGTAATGGGGAAAGATGCTACATATATTCGACAGGGCATAGAAGACGGATGGCTACCGATCGGAACAATGAAACCGCCGGAAGTAAAAGGTGGGCGAAGAAATTTCTATATCAGTCCCAAGTTGTTTTGGGAATTTACAGGGTATGTTTGGGGAGGTGATTGAAAATGAAACCAGAGAAAGAGATCATAATCGTCCCGGATGACGGAAAGACCGTCCGGGAGCTGGAACAGCGTCTTAAGGACGCAGAAAACATGTTTCTTGCCGCCTATATGGCAGCTTGTCTGCTGGGCGGCGCAGCTGTTGGGCTGCTGGTAAGAATGGCACAGATGGCAGGATTCATATAGGGAGGAAGTATGAACAAAAAAGAAAAAGAGGAATTTGAACGTCTGAAGCTGGAGAATGCGGTTCTGAAAAATATTATTGACTGCGTTCGTGAAGAATTGGAGTGGGATTACAGGGGAACGGAGCACGAATCGAGCCCACATGCTGCCAAAGTTGGTGCAATATCCGCCATATGCGATGTGGAATGGAAGCTAAAAACTGCCTTTTCTATTGGCGAAGCCATTGATTACCGCCGAAAGGAGATGAAAAAGCATGGAAGACAAGCAGAAAAACCTTAATCTGCTGCTGCCGGCGCTGCAGGCAACCGATGACCTGAAGAATTTAAAAACCCTGGAGTATGACCCGGACCTGGAAATCGTGATTGCAGTCTTCGCAGACGGAAGCAGAAAAGGGATTAACGCAGCGAGAGATTCCGGATTGTCAATGATCCGGAATCTCCTTCGCCAACTCATGTAAGATTATGAGAACATTGAAAAAAGAAAAAGCTCCCGGCGCTACTGCAATAGCTCCGGGA
>JAUNOF010000056.1 GCA_030537215.1 Lachnospiraceae bacterium | reverse complement strand
CTACCATAAGTAAAAGCAGACTGCCAGGCAGCTCTCATATCAGATGGAAATGAGAATTGCCTGGCAGTCTGCATGCTTATTCGTAATCCTGAAGAATATGCTTTAATTGTTCGGTGGTAAGCACCAGGTTCACACCTGCCGGGTTCAGCACGTACCCCTTGGATTCCTTGATCAGGAACTGGGGAAGCTGTTTTAAGGTCAGGTTGGACATCCGCATCTTCTGTGCCTTTGGTCCGGCATATTTGCGGAACTCTGCAAAGTCAGTGTAGATAGGCTGGTAGATATCGCCTTCCTTGCTCTTCATAAATGGAATCCGGATATTGTTGGAGTTGATCTTTTCTGGATTTTTGTTTTCTTCATCATTTACCGTTTCAATCCCAAGGATAAAGTGGGATTTTACCAGATTCGCAATCATCTCATCCTCAAGCTCGTGAAGCTGCGCCATGTCATGCTTCACCGGGCGGCGAAGCTCCTGAAGAAAATAGATCATGGTCAGGGTAAGCTGCGGATTCATCACCGGGATCTTGGAGGTGGCCAGCTTTTCCATATCCGGACGCGGCGACAGGTTTTCTAAGGCAATGTTAGATTCTCCGGCCTCATCACAGAACTTGACTGCATTCACATCCAGAGCATACAGGCTGTTGAAAAAACCGGCCATGTGAGGCTGATGGATCTTCAGCAGAGAAACGGGGATCTTCTGATCACCCATTGTTTTAACAAATTCCTTGCCAGCTTCCTCGGATGCAAAAACGTAAACCTGATCGTCAAAGGTTTCCTCGTCACAAACCACGTAGGGCATGCGGGTAAGTGCGGAAAAGACGGTATAGAAGCCATCCAGCTTCTGAAGTTTTTTGATTGCGAATGTATTATCGATAGCCATGTAATTGGGTCCCTTCTCTATTCCTCTTTTAATGCCTGGCGGAGCGCCTCTGCCATTTCCTCATACTCGGCATCGGTCAGCGTAACCTTGCCTGGATTCATCTGGAAGGTGCCGCCCCACTCATCACCGCCGTTGTACTTTGGAACGATATGGAAATGCAGGTGGTGTCCGGTATCGCCGTAAGCGCCGTAGTTCACCTTGTCCGGATGGAATACCTTGTGAACTGCCTTTGCAACAGCAGCAACCTCTGCGAAGAAGTCATTTCTCTCCTCATCGGTCAGCTCGATCAGCTCGCTTACATGCTTATTGTGAGCCAGGATCACACGTCCTTTCTTGCTTTGCTCCCGGAACACGTACAGATATCCGGTCTTCATCTGGCATACCGGGTAAGCAAACTGAGCAACTAAATCGCCTTGCATGCAATAAGCACAATTGTTATCTTTCATCTTATAATCTCCCTTCGAATTCTTTTTGAATCGCTCCGGACATGCAGCCGGAAACAAGTTTCTAACCTATACTTTAACACGTTATGAAGGCAAATTCAACATATTTTGCTAGGAAGCGTTGGCAGATTCCGTTAACTTCGAATATCCTAAAGCAAAAGATTCTGATTGAGGAAGAAACAGTATGGACCAGGTGAAGAAGCAGATCCACTGGGGAGATGCCTACAGCAGAGGGATCACCGGAAGGGGAGTGGGCGTTGCTGTGCTGGATACCGGAGTATATCTGCATCCCGATTTTCGGAACCGGGTTACAGCCTTCCGGGATATGGTTCGGGGGCGGATTACCCCCTACGATGACAATTCTCATGGAACCCATGTCTGTGGGATCATTGGAGGCAGCGGCCAGGCATCCGGCAGCCGGTTTCAGGGGATGGCTCCGGAGTGCAGGCTGATTGGGGTAAAAGTTCTGGATAAAAAAGGAAACGGGTTTGCGTCGGATGTTCTGGCGGGCCTGCGGTGGGTGCGTGAAAACCGGGAACGGTATGGGATCCGCATTATCAATATTTCAGTAGGTTCCTTCAACCAGAATGTGATGAATGAGGATTCTGCGCTGGTGCGGGGGGTGGATGCAGCCTGGGACGATGGGCTGGTAATGGTGATCGCAGCGGGAAATCAAGGACCGAAGGAGATGACTATTACAACCCCCGGCATCAGCCGGAAGGTAATTACAGTAGGCAGCTCCGATGATGACCAGGCCATTACTTTTATGGGAAACCGGATGGTGGATTACTCGGGACGCGGGCCTACTGCCGCCTGTATCCAAAAGCCGGATATTGTTGCGCCTGGGTCGAAGATCATCAGCTGCGCCAACCTGCAGAGCCGGTATCAGATCAAAAGCGGAACCAGCATGAGCACACCGCTGGTGACTGGAGCCATCGCTCTGCTCCTGGAAAAATATCCGGATATGACCAATGTGGAAGTCAAGCTGCGCCTGCGGGAGCGGGCGGTAGACCTGGGATTGCCTCATAATCAGCAGGGCTGGGGAATGCTGGATGTGGAGAGATTGCTTGCAGATTAAAGAGGGTTATGGTATAACTAAGAGAACACGCGAAATAGAAAGGAATGGAGAGAATGCTGTTCAGTTCTCTGGTATTTATCTGGTTTTTTCTCCCAGGAGTATTTCTTCTGTATCATTTGATTCCATGGAAGAATGGGAAGAACGTTATCTTACTGGCAGCCAGCTTATTTTTTTATGCCTGGGGCGAGCCGAAATATATTGTTTTGATGCTGATCTCTGTTTTGGTCAATTATTTGTTCGGACTTATGTTAAGCGGAACGGCTGGGAAATGGCCAAGGCAGCTTCTGCTGGCGTTCTGTCTGGCTGTGAATCTGGGACTGCTGGGCTATTTTAAATATTTTAATTTCCTGGCAGAGCTGATTAATTTCCTGACTGGCGGAGCGCGGATCGGACTTCGGCAGATCAGTCTTCCCATCGGAATTTCCTTTTATACCTTTCAGGCGTTGTCCTATGTGATTGATGTGTACCGGAAGGATATTTCGGTTCAGAGAAATCCTTTTTACCTGGCACTTTATATTTCCTTCTTTCCTCAGCTGATCGCAGGCCCTATCGTAAAGTATCATGATATCGAGGCACAGATCGCAGAGAGGACCTGTACGCTGGAGATGCAGGCTTATGGGATCAAGCGGTTTTCTTATGGACTGGGAAAGAAGGTAATCCTGGCAAATACTTTTGCCCAGGCAGCGGACCGGATCCTGGCGCTGCCTGGGGAGGAGCTGGGAACTGCCATTACCTGGTTTGGGATTCTGGTATATTCCCTGCAGATTTATTTTGATTTTTCCGGTTATTCGGATATGGCCATCGGTCTGGGGCAGATGTTTGGCTTTGATTTTATGGAAAACTTTAATTATCCTTATCTTTCTGACTCCGTATCGGAATTCTGGCGCAGATGGCACATTTCCCTGTCCACATGGTTTAAGGAATATCTGTACATTCCTCTGGGTGGTAACCGAAAGGGGATGGGCCGAACCTGCATCAATCTGTTTCTGGTTTTTATGGCCACTGGGCTGTGGCACGGCGCCAGCATCACCTTTGTCCTCTGGGGCATGTATTACGGGGTGCTTCTGGTGGCAGAGCGGCTGTTCCTACGGAAATGGCTTCAGCGAAATCCCTGGAAATGGATCAATCATAGTTACACCATGGCTGCGGTGATCTTTGGCTGGATGCTGTTCCGGGCAGAGCATATGAGTGTGGCGAAGGAATGGCTGGCCAATATGCTTACCTGGAAGGCAGGATTGTATCCCATCCGGATGTATGCAGATGGTCGGCTGTTTTTCTGGATGGCAGTGGGAATCCTGCTTTGCGGCCCCTTGCAGCATTTGTGTCCGGCGCTGAAGGAGCGGCTGTACCGGAAACGCAAGACGGATATCTGGGATGTGGTCATTATGGCAGCGGTGATGTTCTATTCCACCATGCTTTTGGTGAGCAACACCTACAATCCGTTTATTTATTTCCGGTTCTAAGCAGAGGGCTGAATTTTCACAAATAACGAATAGGATATAAAATGATAATAAATATGAAGAAATGGATGATAGGATGCTTTTGGGGCCTTTTGGTAATTCCAAACCTGATCTGGCCAATGGCATCAAAAATATTAGCAGAAGAAAATACGGAAAACCGTGTGCTGGCGCAGATCCCTTCCTTAAACCGTGAAAATATCCAGGCATATCCAGGGGAGGTTGAGGACTATATTAATGACCATGCGGCTTTTCGAAGCCAGCTGTTAAGCCTGAATGCAGGCATCAATCTGGCGCTTTTCCAGTCTGTGGACAATGAAGAAGTGATCCGGGGCAGCGAGGGCTGGTATTTTTACAATGGCGGCGCCAGCACGGCGGATTACCGGGGACAGAATCTGTACTCCGAAGAAGAACTGGCGGCGATCGCCGCCAAGGTGGAGCGGACCCGGCAGTATTATGAAAGCCTGGGAGTAGAGTTTGCTGTAATTCTGGCGCCAAACAAGGAAGAAATTTACAGCGAATACATGCCGAAATGGTATACCAGGCTTTCAGATATTACCCGATATGATCAGATGGAGCAATGTCTGAAGGAACGGACCCAGGTTCCAGTGATTGCACCGAAGCAGTATTTTCTGGAAAACAGGGAGCGGCTGTGGTATTTTAAAACGGATACCCACTGGAATGAGGCTGGCGGCTTTGTGGCCGGGCAGATGCTGGTGGATGCGCTGGGAGGACGGGCGGTATCGGTGGATCAGGTGGTGATTCCCTATGATTATCGTGGCCCCGGCGATCTGGCGCTGCTGTTTCACATGCCGGAATGCTTTCTGGAGGATTACTTCTGTACGGTCAATGGCTATTATGAGGATGTGAAGGTGGAATCCGTCGATCCGGTAGGTGACGGCATGGTGATCCGCACCAGTGCTGACGGTGCCCCGGATCAGCGTCGGGTGGCATTTTACCGGGATTCCTTTGCCACAGTGATGATGAATCAGATTTCCAAGTATTTTTCCAGGATTGATTATTATCACTGGCAGGGCTTTGACCGGGCTTATCTGGAGGCGGATCCGCCGGATGTGCTGGTTTATGAGGTTGTGGAGCGGGAGTTTGAACGGATCCTTGCGGACATGGACAAGCTGGTGCCGGAGGGATGGCAGGCGAAGGGAATACAGCCATAGAGCCGGAAGGTGAAGGGCTGCAGCCATGGGATGACCAGCGGAAAATCAGTTTATGGTGCAGCGGATTTCTCAGTTGCGCCGAAAAGGGGAATATCCGTTACTGTTCTACGCATTTTCTGCGAAAATAGTAAGAATTTCGTTCTTGCCTTTTTTATGTCTCCATATTATACTGAACAAGTTAAAGAAGCGTTAAAATAAAGAAGTACAGTAAGAAAGTAATGTTCAGAGAGGAGATGGGACAGATGAATATTTACCATATGATAAACTGGTTTTTCACCTTCAGCTTCTTTGGATATCTTTTGGAGTGCATGGTACTCAGCTATGAATACCGGACTCCTGTAGTGAATCGGGGCTTTGGACATGGGCCATTCTGTATTATTTATGGATTCGGAGCCCTGGGGGCCTGCTTGTTTCTGCAGCCCTTTGCCTCAGAGCCGATCAAGCTTTATTTTGCCACGTCTCTGATGGCCACATCCATGGAGCTGGTGACGGCCCACCTAATGATCCGGCTGTTTGGTTCCTTCTGGTGGGATTACAGCCATAAGCGGTTTAATTATAAAGGGATCATCTGCCTGCAGAGCAGCGTGGCATGGGGTTTTTTGGGGATTTTCTTTTTCCGCTTTCTGAATGGATTCGTTCACTGGATGGTAGGTTATATTCCAGGACAGTTTGAAAAGTGGACGGCGCTGATGCTGCTGGGCTTTTATATCTGTGATTTTGCCTACAGCACATACATCCAGATCCATCGGGACGAAGATGATGACCAGCCCATGATCGGCCGCCTGCGGCTGTATTGATCCTATTTCTTACAGTATCAGGAAGCGGTTTTATCCGCCGCAGTTACTAACATTCAATATGAAAAGTTTACAGGAGCAGACTTGAGATGAGACAGCGTTTTATATTGGCATCAGCTTCTCCAAGGAGAAGCCAGCTGATGAGACAGATTGGATTGAAGCCGGAGATCATTCCCAGTATGATTGAAGAGAAGGCTGAGAACATGGAGCCGGATCAGACGGTGATGGAGCTTTCCAGACAGAAGGCAGAGGACATTGCGAAAAAATACGGTGAGGGCACGGTGGTGATCGGCGCAGACACGGTGGTTTCCATTAAAGGAAGAATCCTGGGAAAGCCGTCCAGCCACAGAGAAGCGGTAGAGATGATTCATCTTCTTCAGGGAACGGTACATCAGGTCTACACAGGAGTGACCATCATCCTGTGCGGCCGGGAGAAAAAGCAGGTGACCTTTGCGGAAAAGACCGATGTTTCTGTCTATGCCATGAATGAGCAGGAGATCTACCGGTACGCGGAAAGCGGTGAGCCTATGGATAAGGCGGGAGCCTACGGGATCCAGGGAAAGTTCGCGGCGTATATCCAGGGAATTCAGGGTGACTATAATAATGTAGTCGGCCTTCCGATTGGCCGGCTGTATCAGGAGCTTAAGGCATTAGGCCTGTTGGAGGAAGAGAACCATGATTAAATTGATTGCATCGGATATTGACGGAACACTGGTAAAGGACGGGGAAAATGCCCTGAACCCGGAGCTTTATGATGAGATCCTGCGGCTGCGGGCCAAGGGGATTCAGTTTGTGGCGGCCAGCGGGCGCCAGTGGCACAGCATTGAGCGGATATTTGATCCCATCAAGGAGAAGATCTTTTACGTTTCGGACAATGGCGCTTATGTGGGCTGCCATGGGCGGAACTTGTTTTTAACCACCATTGACCGGCAGCTTGTTATGGATTTGGTGCGGGATATCCGGGCGTGTGAGGAGCTGGACGTTATGGTCAGCGGGCCGGACGTGGTGTATCTGGATACAGACAATCAGGAGTTTATCAGCTGGCTGGAAAACAGCTACCGGTTTGAGGTAAAACGGGTGGATGACATTACGAAGGTGGAGGATCAGTTTATCAAGGTTTCCGCTTATCGGAAGCATAACGTGGAGGAAAGTACACGGGCAATCCGTGAGAAGTATCAGGACAAGCTGAAGCTTACCATCTCCGGCGATATGTGGATGGACTGCATGGCGAAGGGCGTGAATAAAGGCGCTGCCATCCGTCAGATCCAGGAAAGCTTAGGGATCCTGCCGGAGGAAACCATGGCATTTGGGGATCAGCTAAATGACATGGAGATGCTGGGACAGGCATACTACAGCTATGCCATCGGAAATGCAAGGCCGGAGGTAAAGGCGGCAGCCAGATTCCAGGCAGATACCAATGTAAACAATGGTGTGCTGAAGGTGCTGCGCCTTTTGTAGGAAGGAGGTGCTGCGGTTGAAGCATAGAAGCCAGGAAGGACGATGTCTGGAGGATCGGTGCCGGAAGCCAGGAGCACTGCTGTGTGCGCTGGTTTTGTCTCTGTCACTGATTCTTGCAGGCTGCGGCCAGCGGACATCATCCAGCTTAAGCGAGGCCAAGGGCCCGACGCTGAACCAGCCGGAACTGATGGTGATTGTTGCCACTGAGCGCAACCGATATGAGCAGATCTACACCGACCAGATCTGGAATGTGGCAGTAGATGCAGCTGGAACCACCTTTCAGGATTATCTTCTGGAGCAAATCAAGCTGTTTGTTACAGATCTCCAGGTGATCGGAGCTATGGCGGAGGAATATGGAATCTCTTTAGACAGCGGTGAAAAGGAGCAGCTTCGGAGGCTGTCCCAGGATTATTACAGCCAGCTTTCTGAAGGGGATAAGGCTTATATGGGAGCCGCTCAGGGAGATGTACTGGAGTTATATGAAAAATACCATTTGGCATGCAAGACGGTCACAGAGCTGACGAAAAATGCGGACCTGGAGATCAGCGACAGCGAGGCGAAGGTGATCGAGATCCAGAAAATCGTTTTAGAAGATGTCCAGACAGCACAGAGTGTGTGGGAGCAGGCGACTGCAGAAGGCGCAGATTTTGCCGCTATCGCTGAATCAGCCAGCACCGAGGAAGAGATCCAGGAGAAGCTGGGCAGAGGCGAGGATGGAACTGCAGTGGAGGAAGCTGCATTTTCGCTGGAGAAGGATGCTGTCAGCCCAGTGATCGAGAGTGATGGAAAATATTACATTTTAAAGTGCATCAATGACTATGACCAGGATGCCACCCTCCAGCGTAAGGAGGAGCTTTCTTTGCTTCGGAAAGACAAGGCATTCCGGAGCGTCTATGACAGCTTTCTGGCAGAGCACTCGATCACTGTACCTGAGGAAATATGGAAGAATATCAGCTGTGAGACGGAAGCGGATACCAGTACCACAAATTTTTTTGAATTATATAAAGAATACTTCCCGGAGTGATGATCCGGGAAGTATTTTTTATTACACAGGAACCTTCTCTCCTATGATTCTTAGGAACGATCACCCGCGGAAAAATGCCGCCGTCAAGTTCTCCAGAGCTGCCTGATCCCCAATGTGAATGATCTCCCGGGAGGAGTGCATTCCCAGCATAGGAACGCCAGCATCTACGGTAGGCATATTCAGCTTAGCGGAGGAGATGCTTCCCAGAGTGGAGCCGCCGCGGATATCAGAACGATTGGAGAATTTGCGGTATGGAATCTGGTTTTTCCGGCATAATCCTTCCATGACGCTGATATAAGAAGCATCGGTGGCATAAGCCTGGCTGGAGGCCAGCTTTAAGGCCAGGCCGTCTCCCATAACGATCTGATTCTTAATGTCACATTTCTCCATGTGATTGGGATGCATGGCGTGAGCTACATCCAGGGAGAACATGAATCCCTTCATCAGGCTGTTTAACAGCGCTTCCCGGCCGGAACCCAGGGATAAGAATATTTTTTCCAGTACACGTTCCAGAAGGAAGGAATTTGCCCCCTGCTTGGTGGAGCTTCCGATCTCCTCATTGTCATACAGGGCAATGCCGTGGATACCGGTTTCGCAGCCGCCTTCGATCAGGCCGGTCAGGCAGGCCTGGACAGAGGTAATATTGTCCAGCCGGGGAGAGGACAGGAATTCGCCCTGCAGGCCGATCTGCTGCGGCTTGTCTGCATTGTACAGGCAGATCTCGTAATCCAGAATGGATTCTGCCGGGCGGCCCACCTCCTTAGCCAGGAAATCCAGGAAGAAATGATCCTTGTTCAGAGCATCTGTCAGGATTCCGGCCAGAGGCAGCATATCAACCTGAGGATTATAGGCGACACCGTTGTTCACATCCCGGTTCATATGGATTGCCAGGCTGGGGATGGTGAAGACCGGCTGCTTATGGTTGATAAACAGTACCTCCGGGCGGAAGGGGTCATCTCCCATGACGCACACCTTTCCGGCTGCGGATAAGGGGCGGTCCATCCAGGTGCTTAAAATAGGCCCGCCGTAAACCTCCACATTCAGCTTGGCATACCGGTTTGTACTCACCTCCGGCGACGGCTTTACTTTCAGGCAGGGCCAGTCGGTGTGGGCAGCTGCCAGCCGCAGATGCAAGCCTTCTGCCGGAATGGAACCGGGAATGGCATCCTGCCCCAGGGAGAATGCCAAAAGTGTGGAGTCAAAGGCATTGATCCTATAATGGCCGCCTTCCCTTAAATCCCAGGGTTCTCCCAAAGAAAGGGCAGTGAAGCCTGCTTCTGCCAGCTGGCGTTCTGCCTCCATAATGCAGTGGTAAGGAGAAACCGATGCCTCCAGAGTGCGGCAGAGGCGATTTAAGGTAAGGTCATTGCTGGTACTTGATTTGGTTGTTGACATGATGGTTGTTATCCTCCGTATTTTTGTATGATATCTGAGTTGCGGCAGAAGCCGATTTTAAATGGATTTTTGCTCGTAACTGTGAGGGTACTGAACAGCTACCTGCTGCTTATCATAGCATATTTTTGTGTGTTTGGAAACGGTGAGAATCTGCATTGACAGGCGGAGGATAGATTGGTATGATTAGAAATAACTGGAATTAGAAATTGCAGGAGGGGATGGAATGGTAGCATTTCGGATCGAGGATATCAGGATATTGACGCAGAAGCTGTTTTTGGGGACAGATTTTGATGAATTTTTGCTGAAGGAGGCAAATGTGGTTACTTTCAACAGCTTTACCATAGATGGGCGTATTCGCCAGGGATTTTATTCCGATGATGAGCTGGAGATGATGCAGATCGAGGATTTTTCTGCATGGAAGAGGATTAGGCCCATCTGCTTCTCTCTGATCAAGGGAAAGAAGCTGCCGGGAAGCTTTCATATTAATCTCCAGGCAGCGCCCAAGCAGATCCGGGAATTTCTGCAGGCCGGGCCGGGGATGCCTGTCAGTGAGGAACAGATCAAGGGGTTGTATCTGCATATCCGGTATGAGGAGGGGAAGCTGTACTGTGTGACCGGAACCTCTCTGGCATTTTTCACATTGGATAAGACTGTGGAAATGGAATGGGATGAGTATGCGGGGCGGTTCCTGAGAGAAAAGGGAATCGCGGCGGTGAAGGAATAAAAGACAAAAAATTACTAGCACTCAATCAAATTGAGTGCTAATTTTGTATTGACTTTTTGTTCTAGCTGTATTAGAATAGGGAGCGAGGATGAAAAAGAAACCTGTTATCTGGACGAGAACAGGAATTTAACAAATAAAACCATTTGGGATGAACCAAGAATTTAAGAAGAAAAGAGAAAAGGAGTGCTGATTTACTATGGCAAAGTCAGGAAATTTATCGATTAACAGCGAAAACATATTTCCAATTATTAAGAAATGGCTGTATTCCGACCACGACATTTTTTACCGGGAGCTGATCTCCAATGGCTGTGATGCCATCACGAAGTTAAAGAAGCTGAGCCTGATGGGCGAATTTGAGCAGCCGGAGGATGTGGAGTATAAGATCCAGGTAACGGTAAATCCAAATGAAAAGACCATTATTTTCGAGGATAACGGTCTTGGCATGACGGAGGCTGAGGTAGAGGAGTACATTAACCAGATTGCATTTTCCGGCGCACAGGCATTTATGGAGAAGTATAAGGATAAGGCAAACGAGGACCAGATCATCGGTCATTTCGGTTTGGGCTTTTATTCCGCCTTCATGGTAGCCGATAAGGTTACGATCGATACCCTGTCCTATCAGAAGGATGCAAAGCCGGTTCACTGGGAGTCTGAGGGAGGCACTTCCTTTGAGATGTCAGACGGTGATAAGGAAGGTTTCGGTACCAAGATCACCCTGTACTTAAACGAGGACAGCACCGAGTTTTCCAATGAATACCGGGCAAGAGAAGTGATTGAGAAGTACTGCTCCTTTATGCCGGTGCCGATCTTTTTAAGCAACAGCGCAGAGGGACCCCAGTATGAGACCATCGAGAAGGATGAGCTGACAGAGAAGGACACCATTGTTGAGACCATCGTGGAGGAAGCAAAGACCGAGGAGAAGGAGAACGAGGACGGAACCAAAGAGGTTGTAGAGATTTCTCCGGCCAAAGAAAAGTATAAGATCGTAAAGCGTCCGGTAGCGCTGAATGATGTAAGTCCGCTGTGGAGCAAGCATCCTAATGAGTGCACCGAAGAAGAGTACAAGGAGTTCTACCGCAAGGTATTTATGGACTTCAAGGAGCCGTTATTCTGGATCCATCTGAACATGGATTACCCATTTAACTTAAAGGGTATCCTGTACTTCCCGAAGATCAATATGGAGTATGACAGCCTGGAGGGAGTTATTAAGCTGTACAATAACCAGGTATTTATTGCAGACAACATTAAGGAAGTCATTCCGGAGTTCCTGATGCTGTTAAAGGGTGTCATTGACTGTCCGGATCTGCCGCTGAATGTATCTCGTTCTGCCCTTCAGAATGATGGCTTCGTAAAGAAGATCTCCGATTATATCACCAAGAAAGTGGCAGATAAGCTGTCAGGCATGTGCAAGACCGACCGGGAATCCTATGAGAAGTACTGGGATGACATTAATCCGTTTATCAAGTTCGGCTGCATCAAGGACGAGAAGTTCCAGGAGAAGATGAAGGATTATATCATTTTCAAAAACCTGGAGGGCAAGTACCTGACTCTGCCGGAGTGCCTGGAAGAAAATAAGGAGAAGCACCCAAATAAGGTATTCTATGTAACCGATGAGAAGGAGCAGAGCCAGTACATCAACATGTTTAAGAAGGAAGGATTGGACGCTGTTATCCTGACTCACAACATTGACAATCCATTTATCAGCCAGTTAGAGCAGAAGAATCAGGATCTGAAGTTCCTGCGGATCGACTCCGATGTCAGTGAGATCTTCAAGGAAGAGTCCGCTGAGGAGGATGCAGAGAAGGAGAAGGCAGACGGCGAAGCTCTGGCAGCCGCATTTAAGAAGGCATTGAATAACGATAAGCTGGAGGTTAAGGCTGAGAAACTGAAGGATGCTTCGGTGGCTTCTATGATCACTGTTTCCGAGGAATCCAGAAGAATGCAGGAAATGATGAAGATGTACAACATGTACGGCATGGATCCGTCTATGTTCGGCGGCAGCGGAGAGACCCTGATCCTGAACAAGAACCATCCTCTGGTACAGTATGTATTAAATCATGGCGAGGGCGAGAATACAGACAAGATCTGCCAGCAGCTGTATGATCTGGCAAAGTTAAGTCATGGCAGCCTGACCCCGGAGCGGATGACCGGATTTATTGCACGCAGCAATGAGATCATGATGATTCTGGCTGGGGAATAAAAAGCATAATTGCTGAAAAATAACGAAAAACCGGATGCAGTCATGAAAGACGCATCCGGTTTTTCGTTTGGCATATCAGCCCTTGTCCTCATTTAAGTCATCTGCGATTGCACCCAGGCAGCTGCTGACTGTGCCGATGGTTGCTGCTACGACAAAGAGAACCAGGAGAATGATGAAGCCGAAGAATGCTGCTAAAAAGCCCATGTGTTCATCTCCTTGTCCATCGAATCATTACCTGCAACAGCCAGGTTATCAGGACTGTCACTATTGTTTCCAGTATAGCACAGAAAAACCGGTATGAAAAGATTGAAAATATAAAAAGATAATGTTATAATAAGTAGTAATTAAAACCAGATGATATAGAAATTCTTGGAGGATATTATGACATATAAAATTATCGGAGACAGCTGCCTGGATCTGACAGCGGAATTAAAGAAAGATCCTCATTTCCAGATCGTTCCGTTAACCCTTCAGGTGGGACAGACTACCGTGATCGATGATGAGACCTTTGATCAGAAACGGTTTATCCAGCTGATGAAGGACTGCCCGGACTGCCCGAAGACGGCATGCCCGTCACCGGAGCTTTTTAAGGAGGCTTACCGATGTCCGGAGGAGAATATTTTTGTGATCTGCCTGTCGGAGCATTTAAGCGGAACGTATAACAGTGCGGTGCTGGGAAAGCAGCTGTATGAGGAGGAATATGGTCCAAAGAATATCTGCGTGCTCAGCTCCCATTCTGCTTCTGCCGGAGAGCTGAATCTGGCGCTGTATATTCAGGATCTGTGCCAGCAGGGGCTTCCCTTTGCAGAGATTGAGAAGCGGGCTGTGGCATACCGGGATGATATGAGAACCTGCTTTGTGCTGGAATCTCTGGATTATCTGCGGAAGAACGGACGGTTAAGCGGTCTGCAGGCCTTTTTTGCAACGACCTTGAACATTAAACCGGTGATGTCTGCCGATTCCGGCGTGATCATCAAGGTGGATCAGGCAAGAGGCATCACAAAGGCGCTGCAGCGGATGTGTGATTATGCTGTTAATGTGGTGGAGGATGCGAAGGATCGTGTTCTGGTGATTGCTCACTGCAATTGCCCGGAGCGGGCGCAGCTGGTGAAGAAGGAGATGGAAAAGCGCAGCAGCTTCCGGGATATTATCATCACAGAAACGGCGGGAGTAGCTACCGTGTATGCAAATGACGGAGGAATTGTAATTGCACTGTAGCCGGAACCATTGAAAAAGAAATCAATAAGAGGAGTTTCATGGAAGGAAGAAGCAGAAGAAAACCAGGCGGTGTGTCCCGGCTTTGGATCGTTCTTTACGGACTGGCTGCTGTGGCTGCAGTTATTTTTGCAGTATGGCAGGCGGCAGAGGGTGCCATTTCTAACTCATCAGAAAAGGATGGGAAAGAGATGGCTTCTTTGCGTCCGGCTGACGGTGAAGCAGAAACGGGTAAGCTGGCAGGAGACGGAAGGGGGGAACTGACCGGAGATGGAAACGGAGCAGATTCTGAATCGGTGTCGATCTTCATCCGCAATGAAAGTCCGGCTCAAGGCTCCGAATTGGAGGAGGATGATTCCGGCGGATCCATAACCATTGCCTTTGCCGGCGATGTGCTTCTTTCAGACCATGTGCTGAATGCCTACCAGTCAGGGGGCGGGATTGGCGGTGTAGTGGGGGAAAGTCTTCTGCAGGCGGCTAATGAGGCGGATCTTTTTATGGTGAACCAGGAGTTCCCATTCAGCAATCGCGGATCTGCCGCACCGGATAAGCAGTTTACCTTCCGGCTCCCCCCTGAGAAAGTATCCATGCTTCAGGAGATGGGAATTGATCTGGTAACACTGGCCAATAACCATGCACTGGATTTCGGAACTGACGCGCTGTTAGATACCTGCCGGACGCTGGAGGAAGCCGGAATCCCTTATGTGGGGGCCGGAGAGAACCTGGAACGTGCGAAAGCGCTGTACAGCCGAAACATCCAGGGATGGACGGTAGGATTTCTGGGAGCTACCCGGGTGATCCCTACTGCTGACTGGGCTGCCACCCGGTCCAGTCCGGGAATGCTGAGTACCTATGATCCCGGGGTCCTTCTGGAGGAGATCCGGAAAGCGAAGGAAACCTGCGATTATCTGGTGGTTTATGTGCACTGGGGCGTGGAGCGGGAGGAGAGGCCGAAGGATTACCAGCGCCAGCTGGGACATCAGTATATCGATGCTGGCGCCGACCTGGTGATCGGAAGCCATCCACATGTACTCCAGGGGATCGAATATTATCAGGGAAAGCCCATCGTCTACAGTCTTGGAAATTTTGTCTTTGGCAGCAGCATTCCCAGAACCGTTCTGCTGAAGGCCAGCTGGGATGGGGAAACCACTGGCCTTTCTGTGATTCCGGCTGTATCCAGCGCCGGGTATACCAGAGAGGTAACAGAAGAAAAAAAGGTGCAGGAGCTTTTTTCCTATCTTCAGTCCATCTCATTTAACATTCAGATCGATGAATTAGGAAATATCTTAAGTGAAGAACCGTAAATTTTTGGTAGGCACAAAAATGGAATTATGGTATACTTTTATTAGTATTATATCATATGTGATTTGACAGGAGGAGCAGCACAAGATGGAAGGAAATACCTGGATAACCTATGAAAATTGCAATGTAACAGCCAGAAAATGTGTGGAGGCTGGTCCTGTTCATGTGAATTTGACACTGCATCAGGGAAATGACGGTCGGTATGACTTGATCATTGAAGCAGGAATCGAATCCATTTCTGTGGCGCTCCGCAGCGAAACGCTGAAGGATGCTTTCCGGGAGGCAGATGAATTTTCCAAGGATTATTTCCTGGATCGGGCAAAGCTGCTGGAAGAGATCGCACAGCGGATCTTGGAGTAAGGCAAAGAAGGCCGAAAATCAGGATCAGGAGATAAGAAAAGCTTCCGAAGAAGAGTTGTCTTTCTTCTTCGGGAGCTTTTTGTTTATAAAGAGGAGTCTTCAATCGGTGCCAGAATCCTGCCGAAATTTCGGGCAAACATGGTCACGGTAGTAAGTACGGCCAGGATATCGGAGATGGGCTCTGCGATAAAAAGACCGTTAACGCCCAGCCCCCCGATCTTGGGAAGGAGGATGGCCAGCGGGATCAGCAGGATGACTTTACGCAGCAGTGCCAGGAACATGGAGATCTTTGCCTGCCCCAAGGCAAGAAAGGTCTGCTGGCAGGCACACTGAGCGCCGAAGATCAGGAAACCGAAGGCATAGATCCGAATCCCGTAGGCGCCGATGCGGATGATCTCCGGATCATTGGAAAACAAGGAAATAAAGGGCTTGGGAAACAGCAGGATCACGCCGGTTGCACAGAAGGAAAAGCAGACAGAGGCCAGAAACATCAGCTTAAATGCATTCCGCACCCGGTCTGTGCTGCGGGCTCCAAAGTTATAGCTGATAATAGGCGTTGCTCCTTGTGCAAGCCCCTGAATCGGAAGGAACAGCATCTGGGTCACAGAGAACAGGATCGTCATGGCTCCTACATAATAATCATTGCCGTATTTCTGCATTCCTGTGTTGAAGGTAAGCTGTACCAGACATTCGGTGGACTGCATGATGAAGGGCGCTACGCCCAGTGCCAGGACTGGGAGCAGAACCCTGGGATTCAGGCGAAGATTTTTCCAGCGGATTTTCAGAATACTTTTTTTCCCGCAGAGAAAGAGAAGCACCCAGACAGCCGATACCGTCTGGCTGACAATGGTGGCCAGGGCTGCACCGCGGACCCCCATGTGGAAGCCATAGATCAGAATGGGATCCAGTACAATGTTGATCACGGCGCCGATCAGCACCGTCATCATACTGGTTTTCGCAAAGCCCTGACAGGAAATAAATTGATTCAGTCCCAGTGAGATCTGCACAGAGATGGTGCCCAGCAGGTAGATTCCCAGATAGGAATCAGCATAGGGAAGGGTGGTCTCGCTGGCGCCGAACATCATCAGGACAGGACGTTTGACAGCAAAGAAGACGGCGCACAGGCAGAAGGACAGGAGGACGAGAAAGAGCGCAGAACTTCCCAGGATCTGTTCTGCCTTGTCATTGTCCTGCTGTCCCATGGCAATGCCGGCCTGGGGAGCTCCGCCCATGCCCACCAGTGCCGCGAATGCCGATATCAGCAGGATGATAGGGAAGGATACGCCCAGGCCCGCCAGGGCGTAGGTGCCGGTTTCCGGGATCCGCCCCACGTAGATCCGGTCTACCATGTTGTAAAGCAGGTTGACCAGCTGGGCGAAGATGGTGGGAACTGCCAGCTGGACCATCAAGGGGCCTAAGGGCGCTGTGGCCAGACGATTGTTTCCAGAAGAATCAGGTGTTTTGGACATAGAAAAACCTCGTTTCTTTTTTACATTTGCCGACAGAGATGGACCGGGCAGCTGCTGCCTGCCTGGCAGTCCGTCTCTTTTGGCATCATATGCAGTTTTGGTCGAATTTTGCCAGCAGACGGGTCATAGTCACCAGCGCTTGATCCAGCTCAAGGATCTCATCTTCAGTATAAGAGGATAAGGCCTGCTGGGTGGTCTTGAACATATCCCGGTACAGAGAATTCAACAGCTGGCGTCCTTCCGGGGTGATAGAGATATAGACCTGCCGGCGGTTTGCTGTGTCATGGATCCGCCGGACTAACTGCTTGTCCTCCAGATCATTGACCAGCTTGGTCAGCTGCTGTTTGGTGATTCGCAGGCAGTCTGCCAGATAGGACATGGTAAAGGCGGGAGAATCAGAAGAATGCTCATTTAGTTCCAGCAGCACCTGGAACGCAAGGGAGTTTGCACGAATCTGATTTTCATGCCGGTAAATATTTTTTGCCAGGTTAAAAAAGGTCAGGGTAAAGTCGACAAAGTGTGCGCCGGCTGTCTCGAACATAGTCGGTTCCATGAAAATGCCTCCTAGTATTATTATGGGATGGTTGGGCGATCGTAACAAAAAAGATAGAGAGCGGGATCGCTGCAGATCCTATATGTTATGTAGCATATTTTAAAATAAAAGTCAATAATTATTAAA
>JAUNOF010000218.1 GCA_030537215.1 Lachnospiraceae bacterium | reverse complement strand
GAAAGGAAGGAGATTCAAATGTCCCCAATTAAATTTGCAGTAATAGGCTCCGGCTGGAGATCGCTGTTTTACTGGCGGATTGCCTGTGCGTATCCGGTTTATTTTCAGATGACGGCAATGCTGTGCCGGACAGAGGAGAAGGCTGCGCGGATGAGGGAGGAGTACGGAATTCCGGCTGTGACTTCTGAGGCGGAGTGCCAGGCCGGGAAGCCGGATTTTGTGGTGGTGGCAGTGAATAAACCATCTATCTGCCAGGTAAGCATGGATTGGCTGAAAAAGGGTTATCCGGTGCTCTGTGAAACTCCGGCTGCTCTGGAGCTTTCGGATCTTCAGAGGCTTTGGCGGATGCGGATGGAGGAGGGTGCGAAGCTGCAGGTGGCGGAGCAGTATTTCTGCTATCCCACCTTTCAGGCGGGGATTCGGGCTGTGCAGATGGGATATCTGGGAGATCCCTATATGATCGATCTGTCGGCTGTTCATGACTATCACAGTGCCAGTTTGATCCGCCGGTATCTGGGAGTCGGAATGGAAACGATGACGGTTTTGGGGAAGAAATATACGTATCCGGTTGAAGAGACAGATTCCAGATATGGAGCCATAAGGGACGGCCGGGTATCCATGCGGGATCGAGTGCGGCTTACTTTTGAATTTTCAGGAGGAAAGACAGCTTTTTATGATTTTGATGGAGTTCAGTATCACAGCCATATCCGCAGCCGACATATCCGGGTGATGGGGCAATGCGGAGAGCTGGATGACTGGACGATCCGCTATGTGGATCAGGAGCATGTAACGCATGCCGAACAGATGATGGTGGAGCGGACCAGGGATGGCGCTGGGATTCGTCAGATTTCCTTCGAAGGCCAGATACTTTATGAAAATCCTTTCCAGCTGTTGGGGGAGAAGGTACTGCTGCCTCAGGATGAAACTGCGGTTGCTTCCATGATGCTGGGGATGAGAAGATACATAGAAGAAGGTGCGGAGGTTTATCCTCTGGCGGAGGCACTTCAGGATGCATACGTTAGGATTCTGATGGAGGAAGCGCTGCGCAGCGGTCAAGCAGTGAAGTCAGAGCCGCAGATCTGGAATTAGGAGCTGATACAGCACAGGGACACAAATGTCCGCTTCACATGGAATTTGTATTGCGAGTACAAAATACCGGATTTATTTTCAGACCAACAGATTATGGACGAAAACTCGGTTGCTGATTATACTAAAGGCATAATCAATAAGAACAGAAAGTTCTTAGTCGAATCAATTTTGGCGAAATGGCAAGGAGGCATCAGTATGAACGGCAACGAGATGGGATTTGTTTATTGGAATCGGCAGGTTTGCCCACAGTGGGTAGCAGGAGATCAGTTTTATAACTGCGAGAATTTTTACCAGGTTGTTTCAAGAAGCGGACTGCGCCTGGGACAGTTATTCCATCGTACAGTTGAGTTTTGTATAAATAGTATTTAGAATACAAATTTCAGGCGCAAAGTCTTAATAGCCGGAAGCCGGCTTTTTAAATGAAAAATTACGTTTGAAATAAAGTAAAGCGGAGCATTCTGCAGGATATCAGGTCCTGCGGGATGCTCCGTTTTGTAAGATCGCTTGACATTCATGCAGAAATGATTAAGATGAAAGATATGAGCTGTGTGCGCCGAACAGGAGGACGGCGGCTTAGGAGATACAGCGTCAGCCCTCCTGGGGCATTTCAAATGTAAATTTCATTCCCCAGGATTCACGGATGTCGTCCATTAGCTGGAGTACGGCCAAAGAGTCTTCTGGTTTCAGAATATCGCTGGTAGTCATGTTTGCGGCCACGCATCGGCTGGCCTCCCGAACCTGATATTCGAATCCATTGATTTCAAAGGGAATAGCGATCTCATAGCTGTTGCCGTCATAAGGCCGCACCGTCATAGTCTGGGCCTGCTGATAATCGGGCAGATAGATGGAGCCCTTTGTTCCGAATACAACCGCTTCTCGCGGCATAAGCATGCCGATGGAGGTGGTGACGGCAGCGGTAATGCCGCCTGGGTATTCCAGCGTGATGGTACTGAAGTCATCGGTGCCGTACTCATTGATGGATACGTTAGAGGTAAAGTGAGTGGGAGGGCAGCCGGTGATCATGTGGACAAAGCCAAGATTGTAAATGCCGATATCCAGGAGAGCGCCGCCGCCCAGGGAAGAATTAAATTTGCGGTCTTTTCTGGCTCCGCTGGAAAGAAAGCCAAAGTCGCAGCGGATGTGTTTGACTGCTCCGATCTCGCCGGACTGGATCAGCTGGCGCATCTTTTTTAATACTGGAAGGAAGCGGATCCAGAAGGCTTCCATGATAAACAGCCCTTTTTCCTGGGCCAGGGCATAAAGGGCCTGGGCGTCGTCGGCGTTGGTGGTAAAGGGTTTTTCACAGAGAACATGCTTTCCAGCATTCAGGCACATTTTTGCATGTTCATAGTGCAGATTGTTTGGCGTGCTGATATAGATGGCTTCTACCTCCGGATCGGCGCATAAGTCTTCATAGGATCCATAGGCCTTGGGAATGTGATAAGTCCTGGCAAAGGTCTGGGCCGTATCCAGCCGCCTGGAGCCCACGGCGGCAAGGGTTTCTTCTTCCTGCGGCAGAGCGGCGATGGTTTTGGCAAATTTATTTGCGATGGTTCCGGTTGCTAAGATTCCCCATTTCATAGATGTTTCCTCCTTGATATGGTTGGCAGTGTCAAAAACTGCCATGTGGTTAATCAAATAGTGGTCAGCCTGAATTGATTATAAAGCAGAATCAGAGCGGTGTCCACCAAATCTGCTTTCCAGCTTAGTTTATCATACGGTCAGCGCAGCAAGTCCCCTCGCTTCGCTGGGGCAGACCCTGCGCAGACCTACCTGAACAGTAACGATAAAACGCCGAAAACGAAATACCATAAATGCAAAGGAGACTAATGCCAATGATTGATATCAATAATGCGAAAGACCAGTTTGAGTTGTATTTAAGCCATTACGACCGAACAGACCATAAGATCAACCTGAAGGCCATTCACACCTACTGCGTTTTAGAGGCAGCAGATGCCATCTGCAAGGGAGAGAACGTTTCACAGGAGGATCATCAGCTGGCGCTGCTGATTGCTCTTCTCCATGACATTGGAAGGTTTGAGCAGCTGAAATCGTTTCACAGCTTTGATGATCGGATCTTTAATCATGGGGATTTCGGCGTGAAAGTGTTGTTTGAGGATGGAATGATCCGGCGGTTTCTTGCAGATGACCAGTACGATGCTATTATTAGAAAGGCAATTCAGTATCATTCCATTTATTCCCTGGATGATGTGGAAGGATTGACGGAACGAGAACTCCTCCATTGCCGGATCATCCGGGATGCGGATAAGCTGGATAATTTTCGAGTGAAGGATACAGAGCGGATCGAGACGCTGTTTGATACTCCGGAGGAGGAAGTGGCGATGGAGGAGATCACGCCCAGGATCTTGGAGACGGTCCGCGCCTGCCGCTGCGTGGTTGCCGGAGAGCGGGTGACCCATATGGACTGCTGGGTTTCCTATCTGGCCTTTATCTTTGACTT
>JAUNOF010000055.1 GCA_030537215.1 Lachnospiraceae bacterium | reverse complement strand
CCATCATCACGATCATGACCACGACCATCATCATCATGACCATGGCGAGGAGTGCAGCTGCGGCTGTCATGATCATCATCACCACCACCATGCAGACGAGGTATTTACCAGCTGGGGAATGGAAACTACAGTTCCGTGTACCAGAGAGAAGCTGGAGGCCATCCTGGAGAAGCTGGCGGAAACTACTGCTTACGGCGAGGTTCTTCGTGCCAAGGGAATGCTGCCAACTGAGGAGAAGGGTCAGTGGCTGTATTTTGACTTAGTTCCGGAGCAGTATGAGATCCGGGAGGGCCAGCCGGATTATACTGGAAAGGTATGTGTGATCGGAGCGCGCCTGAAGGAAGAGGAGTTAAACCAGGCATTTGGAAGAGCGTAATCATTAGGGAAAGATAGGGAGTTATTGTATGGCAGAATATGAATTAGAAGACGATATGATACCGGTATTTTTGATCAACGGTTTTCTGGAAGCCGGCAAGACTCAGTTTTTGCAGTTTACCATGTCCCAGGATTATTTCCAGACAGACGGAAAAACCCTTCTGATCGTTTGTGAGGAAGGAGAAAACGAGTATGATGAAGCGCTGCTGAAGCGGACCCGGACCACGGTGGTTTATGTGGAGGATCAGGAGCAGCTGACGCCGGAGTATCTGACGGAGCTGGAGCTTTTGAATAATCCGGAGCGTGTGCTGTTAGAATGGAACGGCATGTGGAATCAGGATGAGCTGAAGCTTCCCAAAGACTGGACCATCTATCAGCAGGTGACGATTCTGGATGGCTCTACCTTAAATCTTTATATTGCAAATATGAAGCCTCTTTTGGGGGCAATGCTCCGCAATTCGGAATTGGTTATCTGCAACCGCTGCGATGATGTGTCGGACGAGATGCTGACCAGCTATCGCCGTACCATTCGGGCTATGTGCCAGAACGGACAGCTTGTGCTGGAGGATCAGGAGGGAGAAATCCAGCAGGAAATGCTGGAGGAGGATCTGCCTTATGATATTCATGCAGATGTGATCCAGATCCAGCCAAAGGATTTTGGTATCTGGTATTTTGATTGTATGGATGTGCCGGAGCGTTATCTGGGAAAGATGGTGGAGTTTACCGGAATGGTGTTAAAGTCTCCGGATTTTCCAAAGAATTATTTCGTGCCGGGCCGTATGGCCATGACCTGCTGCGAGGCTGATATGACCTTCATTGGCTATGTATGCAAGGCCAGAGAAGCCAGATTGCTGGAGACGAAGCAGTGGGTTCATGTAAAGGCCAAGGTTGCCTATGAGTACTGGAAGGACTATGGCGATAAGGGGCCGGTTCTCTATGCAGAGAGTGTAGAGCCGGCGGAAGAAATCCGGGAATATGTGCAGTTTTAACGGATTGATTGCGAATATTTGCGTGACAGTGGATCATCTGTGCTTCAGATTCTGATGTCCCTCTCTTTTGCGCCTTGGCGGCGTGAAAGAGAGGGATTGTTTGCATTCAGGCGAATTGCACATTAGAACAAAAGAAAAGAATTTGTAAGGAAAATCATATGTTCTGCTGAACGGTTCTATGCTATACTAAATCTGTCAAGAATTGATAAAAAGTAATTATCAAGGTACGCAACCATTGCAATAAAAAGGTCATATATGTGATAAAAACTGAGGTAGATGATAACATGGATGAGTCCAATTACGAAGATATTTTAAAACGGCGCCAGCAGCGCCGGCAGGAGGAACGGAACCGCCGCAGGCGTAAGGTAATGTTTCTTTATATTTTAATCTTTGCAGGTATCTTTGCTGCGGCTGTTTTGCTGTTTGGGTTTTTTAAGGGAAGAAATGCATCTGGCCCGGGAGGGCAGGGAGAACGCGTGGTTTCCTGGGGAAGCGACAGCCAGGCTGAGAGAGAAGAACTGCCGGGAACCAGCAGCAAAGGGGGAGCCGACAGCCAAACAGGAGGAGCCGATAAAACCGGGGATGGCAATGAGACCGGAGATCACAACCAAAATAAGAATGGCAGTCAAGCAAGCTTATGGAGCAGGATCCTTACATGGCTGAAGCAGTTATTTACCAGAAAGGATAAGGGGCTTTCTTTTGAACAGAACCCTGGAGTGTTATCGGATCAGCCTGGAAATTCCGGGGATGACAGCGGAAATGGAACTGGCGGAGCCGGGCAGAGCGGGGCGGATACAGGCAGCGTAAATTCCAATGGGACAGATGCTGAGGGAAATCATCCGAATGGAGCAGACGCAAACGGAGGAAATACAGGGGCAGATTTAAACACGTCGGAGGGACGTCTGGCTGATCTTCTGTACCGGGCGGACCGTATGGCGGCAGGCTATGATTATGATGGCGCCATTGCCCTTCTCCAGGAAAATGATGAGTTTTCCAGCCATGAAGATGTAGCTGCGGCAGTTTCCTCCTATGAGGCTGCAAAGGCAACCTTGGTAGAGCAGGATATCAGTCAGATTCCTCATGTGTTTTTCCATTCCATCATTATGGATACGGCAAAGGCGTTTGACGGTGATTCGGATTCCAAGGGGTATAATCAGGTGATGACCACGAAAAGTGAGCTGGATAAGATCTTAAATGAGATGTACCGCAGAGGCTATGTGCTGGTGCGGCTTCACGATATGGCCCAGGAGGTGACGGATGAGAACGGCAATGTCAGGATGACAAAGGGAAAAATCCTGCTCCCTCCGGGCAAGAAGGCTTTCGTCATGTCCCAGGATGATGTGTGCTACTATCCGTACATGGAGGGAGATGGCTTTGCCAGCCGGATCGTGATTGGTGAGGACGGCATGCCCACCTGTGAGATGGTGCTGGATGATGGAAGTACTGCAGTGGGAAATTATGATCTGGTTCCCATATTGGAAGCATTTATCCAGGAGCACCCTGACTTTTCTTACAAAGGAGCCAGGGCGGTGCTGGCGTTTACCGGATACGAGGGGATCTTAGGCTACCGTACAGCAGCTTCCTACAAGGACAGCAATCCTGATTATGAGGCGGACCGGCAGAAAGCGGCCCAGGTGGCCCAGCGCCTGCGGGAATGTGGCTGGGAGCTGGCTTCCCACAGCTGGGGACATCGTTACCTGGGTCAGATCGATCTGGACAGCTTTAAGACGGATACCAATAAATGGGAGTCGGAGGTGGAGTCCTTGATCGGCCCTACCGACATCATCCTCTATCCCTTTGGGGATGATATTTCTGACTGGCATCCGTACAGTATGGACAATGAGCGCTATGCCTATCTCCATGAAATGGGATTTCGGTATTTCTGCAATGTGGATGCCAGCCAGACGTGGGTGCAGCTTGGGGATGATTATCTGCGCCAGGGGCGTCTGAACCTGGATGGATACCGGATGTGGCAGGACATTGCGGCGGCTCAGGAGGGCGGCAGCGGCAAGCGCAGGCTGGATGGATTGTTCCGGGCGGAGGATGTGTTTGACCCGGCGCGGCCCACTCCAGTTGAGTGGAATTAGGCTGGTATGATCTGCATTGTTAAGAGGTTTCCAGCAGCCAGGTATGGAGCAGCCCTTTCCAATAATCCGCGAAAGTTGCCTTTTCCACATCCCTTTGATAACGTACAGGTACCTGGCCGATCTGAGTTCCGTTGAGGCGGTAATTCAGCCAGCCGGCCTGGTCGCCTGCTTTTACCGGCGCTTCGGCGTATTCCTGGAGGACCAGTTCTTTTTCAATGGCGGTGAAGTCTTCTCCTGTCAGACTTAGATAGGAGAAAGCGCCGTCATAGGTTAAGGGGACGGAGTCCTCCTTTCCGTTTTTTACCGGTATTTGCGGAAGAGGAAGCATTTCTGCGTCTTGATACAGGCGGCAGTTGGCGAAGCCGTAATTTAAAAGGGCTAAAGCGTCCTGGAACCGGGCTTTATAGTCGGGCGCGGCCATGATGGAGGCGATCAGCCGGACGCCGTCTTTTTCTGCCGTCCCGGAGAAGCAATATTTTGCCAGGGAGGTGGAGCCGGTTTTTAAGCCGGTGACATTGAAGTTAGTGGCCATCTTCAGAAGCTTGTTGGTGTTGGATAATCCAAATTCCTTCGTTCCCTGCTTGGTCACATGGGTGATGGTGTCCATCCAGATGGTGGAATAATTATGGATCTGGGGATAATGATTGATCAGCTCCCGGCTCATCAGGGCGATATCGCGGGCTGTTGTTACATGGGAGGGGGAGTCCGTCAGGCCGCAGCAGTCCTCGAAGTGGGTGTTGGTCATGCCCAGTCCGGCAGCACGGTCATTCATCATGCTGACAAATTCTGCTTCACTTCCTGCTATGTATTCTGCCATTGCCACGGAGGCGTCATTTCCAGATGCGATCACGATACATTTGATCAGGGTTTCCACCGTCTGTACCTCACCCTCCTCCAGAAAGACCTGGGAGCCGCCCATGGATTTGGCGTAGGCGCTGGTGGTCACAGAATCGTTCATCTGGATCTTTCCGGATTCCAGGGCATCAAAGATCAGAATCAGTGTCATGATTTTTGTAATGCTGGCAGGGCTTCGCGGCTCGTCGGCATTTTTTTCATACAGGACCTGGCCGGTGGAGGCTTCCATCAGCAGGGCTGAAGGCGCTGCCACATCCGGGCCGGAGGCAGCGGTTGGCATCGATGGTTCTCCCCAGGCATCTGCATTGGCAAGGACAGCATCCCCTGGCTGGTCCGTCAGATCTGGGGTGGTGGGAGAAAGGAGACCAGAAGGAAGCTTATTAATGGAAAGATTATGGGCAGAGGGCTTACCAGATGCTGCCAGGGCAGGGAAAGGGGCAGGCTGCCAGGGCAGGATGGATTGGCTGGAAGGAGAAACAGATAAAAGAAAAGCCAGCAGGAGAGACAGAAGGGTAGGAGAAACAGGTTTCATAGTTGGAGGACTCCGTTTAAAAAATCTCTTTCTAATTTTATGAGGAAAACGTACCGGATATACGCTGGAATTTCCAGGAGAATCCAATCCATGAGGAAGCGGCTGACAGAGGAATGTCTGGCAGGGAGAAAATGGAAGGCGTTTACAAAAGGGAAAAAGAATTGTCATAAAATTGTAAGCAGATTCTTGAAACAAATTTGGATTTTTATGGTATACTTTGTTACAGTGTACAGAAATATTGGAGGACAACAGCGAATGAATTATCGAAAACGGCTGCTCTCTCTGGGAGTGGCGCTCAGTTTATTGTGTGCAAATACAGCGTTTGGTGCGGAGCTGATTCCGCCCAATCCATTATCAGGAGATTCTTCTCTCACTCCGGGAATTTCAAACCAGGGGCCGGTTATCATTCCTGGTAATGTAACAAATTCAGCGGGAAATGACAGCATCACCAATGGTGATTCTGCCATTTATGCTGGCCCGGGCGGTGTTTTTCAGGGGAATTCTGGAAACGATGCAGGAAGTACCAACGGAACCATTGCTGGCGCAGCTTCCCAGACATTGGAAGGGACCGTATTCCAGGGGTCTTCCGCGGTAGCAGAGCCAGTGGTTCAGGCAGAGGGAGCGGTTCTCTTAAACTGCGGCACAGGCCAGATCTTATTTGGAAAGAATGAAAATACCCAGTTTTATCCGGCCAGCATTACAAAGGTGATGACAACCCTTCTTACCATTGAAAATTGTAATTTAAACGATATCGTTACCTTCTCTGAGTCTGCCACCACCAATCTGGAATCCGGCGCCGTGACGCTGGATCTGACAGAGGGAGATCAGCTGACAGTGGAGCAGTGTCTGTATGGCCTGCTTTTAAAATCAGCAAACGAGGTTGCCAATGGACTTGCGGAGCATATCTCCGGCAGTGTCAGCGCATTTGCGGACAAGATGAATGCCAGAGCGATTCAGCTTGGCTGCAAGAATACTCATTTTGCCAATCCAAACGGTCTGAATGATGCCACCCATCTGACCACTGCTTATGATATGGCATTGATTGCCAGAGCGGCTTACGCGAACCCTACCTTGTCCAAGATCTCGACTACTACCTCCTACCAGATGCCGGCTACCATCAAGGGGGCAGCGAAGACCATCACCATGGGCCATAAGATGAATTATCCTACCGATTCCCGCTATTATCCTGGAATCGTTGGCGGAAAGACTGGCTATACCTCCAAGGCAAAAAATACGCTGGTGACTTGTGTGGAAAAGAATGGGGTGCGGCTGGTGGCAGTGGTGCTGAAGGCCAGCGGAACCCATTATACCGATACGAAGGCCATGCTGGATTACGGCTTCGCACTGGCAGAGCAGGGAGAGATCCAGGGCGGCGATCCTGCCTATGCAGGTGGGGCCGGAACGGGAAATGGAGTTAATGTGCCTGGAAACGCAGCAAGCGGAACGGACAGCGCAGCCAGTACGTCTGGAACAGCAGCTTTAAGTCCAGCTCCCGCAGTCTCTGCCGGGACAGGCAGCCAGGGACCGGGAGCAGCAGTTCAGAGCGTGCAGACCGGCTGGCTTCAGGATGGAGACCGCTGGTATTATTTCGATTCAACGGGAGAACTTGCGAAAAGCACCTGGGTGAAATCCGGGGAGAAGTGGTTTTATGTAGGGGCGGATGGAGCTATGCTCAAGAATACCACCACCCCCGATGGGTATCAGCTGGGGGCGGACGGCGCATGGATCCAATAGGAGGAACGGTGAGCAGCGGAACAGCGCCCTTATGGATCATATGATCGGGAAAATAGAAAAGGCATTGCACACAGTATGAGTGGGAGCCGAAGGGCCAAAGCTCAATTGTGTGCAGTGCCTTTTTGTGTATCTGCTTACCGGACCGTAAACACTGCCACCGACCGGGGCCGCATGATAAATTCTCCGTCGATCCGCGTCTCACGGCCTTCCGGATAGAAGTAATGTCCCTGCCCGTCACCGTAGGTGTTGACGCATAAGTACCAGCAGCCAGCCTTTCGGGGATTGGGAAGGGTGATATGCACATCTTTCCAGTAGGTGTTGACGGATACATATACCATATCATCCCGGCTCTTGTCCTTGTCATATCCGGCGAAGCAGACGGACAGGGTTCTGGCGTCTCTTGGGATGGTGGTATCCTCTGCATTGATATTGTGGGTGTGCAGCGGGTCCATGCCGCAGACAGCGTCAGGCAGGCGCTTGCGGATGACGGGATGCTTCATGCGGAAGGCAATCATAAACTGAAAGAATTCAAACAGTTCATGGTTCTTTTCCAGCAGACTCCAGTCCAGCCAGGAGATCTCATTATCCTGGCAATAGCAGTTGTTATTGCCGAACTGGGTGTTGCCGAATTCATCGCCGGCCAGGAACATAGGGGTACCGCGGCTGCACATCAGCACGGCGCAGGCATTCCGGATCATCCGCCAGCGCAGGGTCAGAACCTCCGGGTCGTTGGTGCTGCCCTCGGCGCCGCAATTCCAGCTGCGGTTATCATTGGCTCCGTCTGTATTGCCCCAGCCGTTGGCTTCGTTGTGCTTTTCGTTGTAGGAGTACAGGTCGTACAGAGTGAAGCCGTCATGGCAGGTGAGGAAGTTAATGCAGGAGTTGTAGCCGGCATAGTTGCCGTCGTAGTCCGGAGAGAAGCCGCCGTACAAATCGCCGGAGCCGGAAATGCTCCAGGCGGCATCCCAGGATTCCCAGTTATCGCCCTTTAAATAGCCGCGGATGGCATCCCGGTAGCGGCCGTTCCATTCAGCCCAGCGTTTTTCCGCAGGGAAGCTGCCTACCTGGTACATGCCGCCGGCATCCCAGGCCTCGGCGATCAGCTTTACATTGGCAAGGAGGGGATCGAAGGCCAGACTTCGCAGGAGCGGCGGGTTGTTCATGGGCGAGCCGTCCTCATTTCGTCCCAGGATGCTTGCTAAGTCGAACCGGAAGCCGTCCACCCGGTAGCTGACGGTCCAGAAGCGCAGGCATTCCAGAATCAGCTGATGGACAATGGGATGGTTGCAGTTCAAGGTGTTGCCGCAGCCGCTGAAATTGTAGTAATTGCCGTCTGGAGTCAGCATGTAATATACTTTATTGTCCAGCCCCTTAAAGCAGAAGGTAGGGCCTTTTTCATTGCCCTCGGCAGTGTGGTTGAATACCACGTCCAGGATCACCTCGATGCCGTTGTCGTGGAACGCCTTGATCAGCTCCTTTAATTCCTGGCCTCTGGTATTGGCCTCATCGAAGGCAAAATAATTATTGTTGGGAGCGAAAAAGCCTACGGTGTTGTAGCCCCAGTAATCCAGCAGCTTCTTTCCGTTTACCTCTCTCACATCCATGTTTTCATCAAATTCAAAGATGGGCATCAGTTCCACAGCGTTGATACCCAGGGATTTCAGATAAGGAATCTTTTCCATCAGGCCGGCGAAGGTGCCTCTGTGAGTGACGCCGGAGGTATGGTGCTGGGTGAAGCCCCTTACGTGGAGCTCGTAGATCACAAGGTCGCACAGCTCACGGTTGGATTGGGGCATATCGCCCCAGTCAAAAATATCCTTGACCACTTGGGCGTGGTAGAAACGCTCCTTCTGCTCTCCCCAGTTTTTCTGGCCGGTAACGCTTCTGGCGTAAGGGTCCAGAAGGATTGCTTTCTTGTCGAAGAGCAGTCCCTTTTCCGGCTGATAAGGGCCGTCGATCCGGTAGGCGTATTCGAATTCCTCGATATTCAGGCCGAAGACGATCATGGAGTAGACGTCGCCGATTCGGTAGGATTCCGGGAAGGGAAGCACAGCGTAAGGCTCATCCTCTCCCACATGGAAAAGCAGAAGTTCGCACCGGGTGCCGTAGCAGGTGTGGATCGTAAAGTTTACCCCGCACTGGAGCGCCATGGCGCCGTTTACATCGAACATTCCGGGACGTACCGGAAAGCCGGCGATCTCACCCATGGGAGTGACGGATATTGGATAATCCAAGGTTATTTTTTGCGAGTAAAATTTCAATGAAGGTTCCCCCGTATCTTTCTGTTTTGCTGCAGTAACCATCAGAACTGTAACTTGTCGGCTACTAGACATTCTGTTTTTATTATACAGATATTTGCCAAAGGAGTCAAAATTTATTTTTGGGATGTGATCGATTCTATCGAAATGCCAAATCCATTTCCCGGATGACTGGCATTTTTGCTTTACAAGGGAGACTCAGTCCGTGTATAATAGTAGAATTAGCGTAACTGTATGTACTGGAACGAATGTACATATTTCAACCAGCATAAACTGGGGAGAAAGGAAGCACAATGAAGGAGAAGCTGTATACAATAGAAGTGATGGATGCCCTGAAGGCGGCGGATGAGTGTCCGTGCTGTTATCTGGAGCGGAAGATCGAGCAGGATACCATAAGCTTTGTGCTGGGAGTGTCCTATATGGAGGATGATATCCGAGCGGCTACGGATCAGGCTGGATTTTGCCGGCGTCACACGAAAATGATGTATGATTATGGAAATTCTCTGGGGAATGCCTGGATCTTGAAAACCAGGATGGAGTACATGAGAAAGCAGCTGAAGGCTCAGGCCCAGGGGAAGATAACGGCCTCTGCCGGGGGCAGTGTGCCGGCGGGAAGCGGCCGCAGCGGCAAGCCATCCTTATTTTCCAGGTGGAAGCTTGGGCAGGGAGCGGGAGGGCAGACCTCTGGCGGTGAGGCCGGGAAGTCGGACTGGATGAAGGCTTCTGAGCATACCTGCTATGTATGCCGGAAATTTGAGGATACCTATGGGCGGATCATTAAAACCTTTCTTCATCTGATCCAGACGGAACCGGAGTTTTTGAATCAATTAAAGGCTTCCAAGGGCTTCTGTATTCCTCATTTTGCGGATTTGATCAAGGCCTGTGAGGAAAGCTTTGATGACAGGGAAGCGGAGCGGGTGATTCCGGCCCTGTACCAGCTGATGAGTGAGAATCTGGATCGGATCCAGGAGGATATTGACTGGTTTATCGATAAGTTTGATTACCGAAACCAGAATGCAGACTGGAAAAATTCAAAGGATGCCATTCCCAGAACCATGCAGAAGCTGGTGGGCACCTATCCGGCAGATCCGGTGTTCCGGCAGAAATAGGTCCAGTCACAAACCAGGCTAGTACAATCTCACTGACTTTTACCCGGACGGGTACGCGAGACGGTGGGTTAAGGTAGCCGAAAGCAGAGGATTGTGATATACTTGCTTCATGGGAACATAGAAATATAGAAAGAAATTACTGATGCCATATGGCAAAAAATCATCATCTGGCAAAATCCATATCGGATGTATCGTGGTACGAACTGACAAGGCAGCTCATGCATAAAGCGGAGTGGAGCGGGAGAAAATATATCAAAATAGACATGTTCTATGCCAGCAGCCAGTTGTGCTGCAGCAAGAAATATATTAGCAGAGGGATTAAGGCAAATAGCATAAAGAAATCTGCATAGGGCAGGGACTGCCCGAATTAACGCCTGTGGAGATAGTAGGCAAGTGCCCTGTGGGTATACGAGGTCGATGAAGCAGGAAGCCCATTGGCGTTAGACAATGGGTAGTTCACTACATGGAAACTGGAGTGACAAGTTATGTGGAAAGCTTTGGCAGCCGGAACGGCAGCAGCGGGGCTGGGATGCCTTCTGTGGTCGGAGTATGAGAAACGTCATTTTGTGACCGAGGAGATTTCGATTTCTTCTTCTAAGATCCATCAGGAGAAACGGCTGATCTTTATTACCGATGTTCATGATAAGGAATTTGGAACTGCCAATGAGAAGCTGTTTACCGAAATACGCAGGATCAAGCCGGATGGGATCCTGATCGGCGGAGATGTGATGGTGACCAAGGGGATCGGCAGCCTGGAGGTGACCTTTCGCCTGCTGGAAGGGCTGGCAGGGATCGCGCCTGTATTTTATGGCCTGGGAAATCATGAGATGCGCCTTCGGCTGGAGCGTGATATTTATGGAAACAAGTATGAAGAGCTGCTGGAACGTGCCAGGAAGCTTGGTGTTGTGATGCTGTCAGACCAGACGGCCGCTTTTGGTGAGCTGGATATTTCCGGGGTGAACCTGCATTCTGCTTTTTATAAGAAGCTGCTGTTTGAAAAGCCAGTTAAGATGCCGGCAGATTATCTGAGGAAAAAGCTTGGAATGGCAGACAACCACCGTTTCCAGATTCTGATGATGCATTCTCCTATGTATTTTAAGGCGTGCCGGGAGTGGGGAGCAGATTTGACTCTTTCCGGTCATTTCCATGGGGGAACCATTCGGATTCCTGGGCTTGGGGGCGTGATGACGCCTCAGCTTCAGTTTTTTGTGCCCTGGTGCGCCGGAGCCTTTTGCCAGGATGGGAAATGGCTGGCAGTGGGGCGCGGACTGGGAACCCATTCCATTAATATCCGATTGAATGATAAGCCTCAGTTATTGGTGATCCGGCTGGCGCCGGGCTGACAGAATCGGGGAGAAATGCAGGGGAAAGGAAAGCAAGGAGCAGGAACAGAACATGGAAATTTCATATAAGCTGGAGCATTTCGAAGGGCCTCTGGATCTGCTCCTGCATCTGATCGAGAAAAATAAGGTAAATATTTACGATATTCCCATTGTGGAGATCACCAACCAGTACCTGGATTATGTGAATCACATGGATCAGGAGGATTTAAACCTGGTCAGTGACTTCCTGGTTATGGCAGCCACCTTGATCGATATTAAGTCCCGGATGCTGCTTCCCAAGGAGGAAGAGGAGGAAGCAGCAGAGGATGATCCCAGAGCGGAGCTGGTTGCACGTCTTTTGGAATATAAGAAGTATAAATACATATCTCAGGAGCTGGCAGAGCTGGAGGATTCGGCGGGAATGCATCTGTATAAGTCTCCCACCATTCCGCCGGAGGTGGCAAAATACCAGCCTCCGGTGGATCTGGACCAGCTTCTGGACGGACTGACACTGGCCCGGCTGCAGACCATTTTCCGGCAGGTGATGAAGCGGAAGGAGGATAAGATCGACCGGGTGAGAAGCTCCTTCGGCACCATCCGGAAGGAGCCGGTAAGCCTGGAGGAGAAGATCGGCTTTGTGATGACCTATGCCAGGAAGCACCGGAGCTTCCGCTTCCGCCAGATTCTGGAGACCGGAGCGGACAAGCTGGAGGTGGTGGTGACCTTCCTGGCGGTTCTGGAGCTGATGAAGATCGGAAAGATCTATCTGACCCAGGAGCATATTTTTGATGATATGCAGATTGAAACGCTGGAGCCGGAGGGCTATGAGGAGGAACTGAATCTGGAAGGGCTGGAGGATATGATGGAATAGGCGTAGCTGTGAGGGGACTGAACCGTTACGAATAGGCCAATGCTGGATGAGGAGAGGATTTACGAAATGGAAACGAATCGAAAGGAAAATCTGCTGAAGGCGGCAGAGGGAGCCGGAGGGGCGGCCTCACGCCTGAAAAAAGACAGCCGCCCGGCGTATCAACAGATGGCCCTGGAATTTCCGCCCACAGAAGATGAACTGGAGCAGGAGGCCATTGTGGAGGCGGTGCTGTTTACTATGGGACAGTCGGTGGAGGTGCGCCAGCTTGCCGCAGCTATCGGCATGAATGAGGACTGTGCCAGGGAGGCTGCCCTCCGCCTGAAGAAACGGTATGAACAGAGGAAGGGGGGCCTTCAGGTCATTGAACTGGATGGCGCCTTTCAGATGTGCACCCGGTCGGAATATTATGAGAACCTGATCCGGGTGGCTGCCACGCCCAAGCGTCAGGTGCTGACGGAGGTGGTGCTGGAAACCTTGTCCATCATCGCCTACCGCCAGCCGGTGACCAAGATGGAGATCGAGAAGATCCGCGGAGTGAAATCAGATCATGCGGTGAATAAGCTGATTGAATACAACCTGGTCTACGAGGTAGGACGCCTGGATGCGCCTGGGCGGCCAGCGCTGTTTGCCACCACGGAGGAGTTTCTGCGCCGTTTCGGCATCGGCTCTACGGTGGACCTTCCGGGGCTGAACCCGGAGCAGGAGGAGGAGATCAAGTCTGAGGTAGAAGAGGAGCTTCAGATGAAGCTGGAAGAGCTGGAGCAGGAGCAGACAGATGGCAGGGCAGCAGAGGACACAGAAGAGAGACAGGAGGAAGACTAGATGAAACGGATCGGGAAATTTCATAAAATAAGTGAGGAGCAGTTTACAGCAGATTGGAAGGATACCTTCGGGGAAATGGAAGAGGAGAAGATCCATCAGATTTATGAAGCCTTGAAGCTTCCCCGCCGTGCCACGGCAGGCAGTGCAGGTTATGATTTTTTCCTGCCTGTGGCGGTTGCTCTGGCGCCAGGACAATCGGTGAAGGTGCCTACCGGAATCCGGGCGGAGATGTGCGATGAGTGGGTGCTTCACATTTACCCTAGAAGCGGACTGGGCTTTAAGTACCGGCTGCAGATGAATAATACGGTAGGGATTATTGACAGTGATTATTTTTACTCAGATAATGAGGGACATATCTTTATTAAGATGCTGAATGACAGCCGGGAAGGGAAAAATGTTGAATTAGCAGCCGGAATGGCGTTTGCCCAGGGAATCTTCCTGGAATATGGAATCACGGTAGATGATGATGCCAGTGAATCCAGAAACGGCGGCTTCGGAAGCACAGATCGGGTGTAAGGAATGAAAAGAGACAATCAGATAAAAGGAAAACCGAAAGGACGGGCAGTTCTTTGGGCGGCGGTGCTGGCGGCAGCGGTGCTTTCTCTGGGAGGCTGTAAGGAGAAGGGGCCGGATAAGCAGGAGCTTCGCATGGCAGGGATCGAAAAGCTGGATGCCGGCGATTATTCCGGGGCGATCATTGAGTTTGACGCGGCCATTCAGGCATCCACAGGCAAGGTGGGAGCCTTTGAGATCGATGTATTAAAATACCGGGCAGAGGCAGAATATATGCTGAAGGACTATCAGGCGGCGGCCCACACCTATGATGTGCTGCTGCAGGTCGATAAAAAGGAGCCGGAGTATCTTTACCTGGATGCTGCTATGAAGGCGCTGGGAGGCGATACGGACGGGGCTCTGGAGGCTTACCGGGAAGGCGTAGAGCTGGAGCAGAAGGCTGGCGGGAAAGGGAATAAAAAGACGGACAAGGAATCTGGCAAGGAAAATGACCAGCAGGAAGCGTCTGGCGAGACAGCCGGCTTTGGCAGAACGGAGGCATTGACTGCCGTAGGAGAAGCCTGCCTGCAGGATGGCCGCCAGGAGGAGGTAAGCGCCCTTTATGATGAGGCAGTCCAGGACGGAGCAGCCGGGCCATCGGTGTTTAATTCCATGGGGCTTACTTACATGGAGGCAGGCCAGTACCAGGAGGCTTTGGAATGCTTTGACCGTGCTATCCAGGCTGGAAATGGCCAGGGGACAGATGGTGCCGGGACAGACCCGGCGGTCCGGAACGCACGTTTTAACCAGGCTGTGGTATATGAATACCAGGGCCGGTATCAGGAGGCGCTGCAGGCGTTTCAGTCCTATGTGTCTCAGTTTGGCCCGGATGAGGCGGCACAGAAGGAGATTACATTTTTGCAGACCCGGTAAGGGCAAGGGATAAGATACCTTTGCTGAAAGCATGACCGGGAGTCAGGAGATTATGGCAGAGTTATTTGAAAATAAGGAAATCGAGGAGCGGGTGATCCTGATCGGCGTCAGCACCCGGGAGGGGGACGATACGGAAAGCTCCCTTGCAGAGCTGGCGGAGCTGGTAAAAACGGCCGGAGCAAAGACCATTGGAATGGTGATCCAGAACCGGGAGGCAGTTCACCCTGGAACCTATCTGGGAAAGGGAAAGATCGATGAGGTGAAATGGCAGATCTGGGAGACAGAGGCTACCGGCGTGGTCTGTGATGACGAGCTGTCCCCTGCCCAGCTTCGGAATCTGGAGGAGGCGCTGGATACGAAGGTGATGGACCGGACTATGGTGATCCTGGACATTTTTGCCTCCAGAGCCAGCACCAGGGAAGGAAAGATCCAGGTAGAGCTGGCTCAGCTTCGGTTCCGGGCGGCACGACTGGTGGGTATGCGCAATTCCCTGTCCCGTCTGGGCGGCGGGATCGGTACCAGAGGCCCCGGTGAGACGAAGCTGGAGGTGGACCGGCGTCTGATCCATCAGCGGATCGGACAGCTTAAGGCGGAGCTGGAGGATGTGAAGCGGCACCGTGAGGTGGCCAGGCAGCAGAGGACCCGCAATCAGGTCCCGGTCGCTGCCATCGTGGGCTATACCAACGCAGGAAAGTCTACATTATTAAATAAGCTGACGGACGCGGGGATCCTGGCGGAGGACAAATTATTTGCCACCCTGGACCCCACTACCAGGAATTTAAAGCTGCCCGGCGGGCAGCAGATCCTTCTCACCGATACAGTAGGATTTATCCGAAAGCTCCCCCATCATCTGATTGAGGCGTTTAAAAGTACCCTGGAGGAGGCGAAGTACAGTGATATCATTCTCCATGTGGTGGACTGCTCCAATCCGTGGATGGAGATGCAGATGTATGTGGTTTACGATACCTTAAAGCAGCTGGAGGTCCAGGACAAGGTGATTGTCACCGTCTTTAATAAGATCGACCAACTTCCCCAGGATGTGATTCTGCGGGATTTTACATCGGATTACCAGGTGAAGATCTCAGCCAGGACGGGGGAAGGCTTAGATCAGCTGGAGGAGGTGCTGGAGTCTATCCTGAGAAGTCAGCGGGTGTATCTGGAAAAGACATTTTCCTATGGAGATGCCGGCAGGATCCAGACCATCCGCAGGTCCGGGCAGCTTTTGTCTGAGGAGTATACAGAAAATGGGATCGCTGTGAAGGCTTACGTTCCGGCAGAGCTGTTCCATATGTTTTTCGAATGATAAGAGGGTCATTATGGATATGTTATTCTTTTTTGCCGGCTGCTTAGGGCTGGCAGAAACTGTTGATTTGTTTTTTGGAAAGGATTTCCTGATTTTTATGGGAAATCAGGTAGAGGAGAAGGACTACGATCTAAAAAAGTTGTTTCGTGTGGAGAAATGGCTGTTTGCGGCGGATACCATCGGCTGCTTTCTTTTGACCAGAGGATCCTTGATTGGATTTTGGGGGCAGATGGTGGTGATCCTGATTCTCCTCTTTACCCTTGTGATCCATGGCTGGGCCTTTAATAATGAAAAATTTATGACAGCCCATGGACTGAAAAAGAAGCAGCAAAAGAAGGAGGCCAGGATCGCCTGGAGGAATCGGAAGAGGAAGTAGGATGGGATATGACTGTGGGGCAGTGAGCCGTTTCGTTGTGGCGAAATTGATGGGAAGCGAGGGTGATTGTGATTGGGGGAATAAAAAGTAAAGTGATGGCGGCTTTGATTGAGCTGGCCCAAAAATATGATATCAGTAAGGTAATCCTGTTTGGATCAAGAGCCAGAGGAGATTATCATACAACCAGCGACATTGATTTGGCAGTAACAGGTGGAAATATCGTAAGATTTATCGTAGATGTTGAGGAGTATGTTCCCTCACTGCTTAAGTTTGATATTATCAATCTTGATGGAGCAGTTCAGGAAGAATTGAGAGAATCGATAGAGAGGGAGGGAATTGTGATATATGAAAAAATATGAAAATTTTTGTGCTGCTCTTCTCAATTTAAAGGATATTTATTTATATGAAGAACCCTACAGCAATGTTGTAATGACCGGATTGGTAGGGTTATATGAAATATGCTTTGAGCAGTCGTGGAAAGCGATGAAAGAAATTTTGGCGTTGAATGGGATTGAGGAGAGTCGGACGGGATCTCCGAAGCAGATATTAAAATCAGCGTATCAAGTGGGCATGATAAAAGACGAGGAATTATGGCTGGAGGCACTGGTGTCGAGGAATAATGTGGCTCATGCATACAATCAGGCGGTTGCCAGAGATATTATTGAGCAGACAAAAGAAAAATATTACCAGATGTTTTTGGATTTAAAGACGGAAATCGGAAGAAATTGGGGCTAACCTAGCCAGCATAGGTGGTAATAAGCCAGAATAACATGAAACGGAGAGAAGGTGGTTGTCGTTAGCCATCTTTTTTCTTTTTAATGGATCAATTAGGGCTATCGATTTCCCGACAGCCCTTTTTCTTGTTTCATAGGAAAGTGCGTCCTATGAAACAAGAAACGCTCCGCGTGGATCGCACTGCGGCGGATTGGAATTATGTCGCTGACAAACCCGGCAGGCATCAGGATATGGACGGTGAGACCGCGTTTTTGGCGGCTGCCTTGTTCAGGGCAGCCTGGATTGCCTTCAGCAGCACGGCAGAGGTGTATTTCTGCTCTGCCTGATAAGTAACGGAATCCAGGGACTGGCTTTTCAGGATCTGGCCTGCCAGGTTCTGCATGGCCGGCTCCACCAGGGGATACATGGCGGCTACAGACTCATTTAACGGCTTCAGTGTAATGGAATTGATGTGATCTGCATCTACGGTGACCTCCACATTGACCTGTTCACTGCCCAGGGTTATGGAGGAGGAGTAGACGCCGGGGGTATAGCTGGCCTCCGCAGACGAGGATTCTGGCGGGGAAGATCCCTGATCCCGACGGAACATGATGAGAAACAGAGCGATCAGAAGGACTGCCAGGCCCACAAAAATGGCGGTGTAGATGATCTCCTTCATACGCAGGACAACGATTTTGGTTTTGGCGCTCATGGGGAAACCTCCGTAATGATTTATTACAGTTTATGAAAAGATCGGATAATTAGAACGTAACCGTTCAGACAGCGGGGAAATCTGCGAAAAACAGTTGTCAAGCTTTCGTCAAAAACCAGGATATGGGAGCTCATCTTAGATGACAAGAGAATGGAAAGTATGGTATACTTTGTGATGCTACAGGGGATGAAAGCACAATGAAGTCCAGCTAAGAAATGTCAATAGGTAAAATGAAAAATGTTAAAAAAGTTTT
>JAUNOF010000054.1 GCA_030537215.1 Lachnospiraceae bacterium | reverse complement strand
ATGTGTTAGGCACGCCGCCAGCGTTCATCCTGAGCCAGGATCAAACTCTCAAATTGTAGTTTTTGACTTAGCGAGGTCGTTTCGAGCTTAGTCAAAACACACGACTTGATTCTTAACGAGGTTTCCCACGAGTTTAGAATCAAGGTCGTTACCTTGCTGTTTGATTCTTGGTTAAGACTATTAGCTTGGCTAATTATTCTTTCCCGTTTTACTTTAGGTTTTGTTCTGAATTTTCTCAAATCCAAGGCCAAACCAAAGGCCTTGTTTTTAGAATTTTCAGGGTTTGTGTATTATTCAGTCTTCAATTCTCAAGGTTCATTTTGTAAGTTGTTGTCGGCTGATCTCTCAGCGGCAACTCATTTATGATATCACATGGTTTCGAGTTTGTCAACAACTTTTTTCATATTTTTTTGTTTTTCGAAGTTTTTCAACTTTTTCAAACAATTTAGAACTCCATTTTTTGAGGTTCATCGCCGCCTGATCAGCGGCGCGAGTTATATAATAGCACTTTCGTTTTCAAAAGTCAACAACTTTTTTTATTTTTTTACCTGACTAATTTTTACTTTTTTCCTGAATATTTTGTCTATACCAATCTGAACAGTTGCACATTTCACGCCCCAGCCAATCACTCTGCTGATTAGCTGGGACCTAGTGTACTGTCTGCATTATATTCAGGCAAACCGCCTTCCCTGATTGCCTGAATATAGCTTATGAGAATTTGCGCAGCGAATTCTCATAAAAGGCGCGAATTTCGCGCCGTCAATCTGATTACCAGGTTCGCGCAGCGGTTCTGGTCATATAGCTTATTATGAATCAACCTGATAAGCAAATTCCACCATGGCCTCCTGATAAGCAGCCCGTTTCTCCTGGCGCATGGCTTTAACTACCTCCTGCAGTTCTTCATCTGTCACCTTGTCCAGTTTCTTTAACCTCTTTTCATCCAATATCACTTCCGACATGGATTTATAATAGGATTCCGCCTGATATCCCCAATATTCCATTCGATTTCCATACCGCTGCTTTAAATTTCTTGCAATAACCAGCCCTTCCGGGTCAAAATCGCCTGCATATCGCAGAATGCTGTGCTTTGCCAGAAAATCCAGCAGCACCAGGGATGCCAGCCTGGGCTGTCCATTGGTGCAGACCAGGCTGATTTCCGGATATCTGGAGATCAGCACAGAAAATACAGCCGGGTTTTCTACCACATAAATTACATGATTTCCCCATGCATCCTCCAATCTGCCTAATGTAAACAAGGTACACTGCACTGGCTCCTTCAGGCGATAAAATCCGCAGATCCCCTCATGAAGTGCTCCGCCCCTTTGTTTTCCCTGTATGCCATAAGCCAATGTATAGTTAGACAAATCATCTTTTAAGATCCCGGCCTGATATCGAATCCGATTTTTCCATTCTGGTTCTGAAAAGCCTTCCTCTCGCTCCAGGGAAAACTGCTCCAGGATAAACAGCTCCAGAAGATGACCGGCTACTGTCCCCTCATCAAAATAATGTGGATTTCCAGTCACCTGGGCTGCAAACACAGGCAGCGCCGCACAAGCCCCCTGGTCGGCCGGAAGCTGTCCGGAGGCAGCCAGAACCAGCTTCAATATTTCTTCCAGCTTCGCCTGATCCTCCTGATACTGCTTCATCAGAAGCTGATAGCCTGCCGATTGCTCCTGCAGTACCTTTTGAAGCCACCTGGAACCATTTGTCTCATTTTCTGAAATAAACCGGGCGAAAAACTGCTCCCTCTCATCCAGCTGTCTCTGCTTCTGTTCCTTTCGCCCCACCATCGCCTCGCCGAAATAAGCTTCCAGTATAGTCTGCCAGTCAAGTCCGGCAAATCTGCTGTTGTCCAATGCCTTCTGCATCAAGGCTGCTGAGATGATAATGGTATTCTGATTGCGGAAGCTCTTCTGAAAAAAACCTTCCAGCTGTTCTTTTTCCTCTGCCGACAGGCCAAAGCAGGCCACCCTTCCCCCAAAATGCCCTAAGCTCACCGCCTTATCCCAAACCTTTTGGAACACCGTTTGATAAGCCGGCCTGCTCCGAAAATAATTCACACATTCCTCTAACCGTTTGTCCATCCGCTCTGCTCCTCCGGCGCTGCAAGCATTCGCTCTTTTCCATTCCAAATATAAGAGATCACCGATACAAATTTTGCATTTTCCGGACGCACCAGCTGATAAATCGCCAATGCCGGCACAGTTTCGTAGTCTCCCCATAAAATCTGGGAGTTAATAATGAAGTCAAATTCAAAATCCACCATCAGCCGGAACATATCCTGAATATTCATTTCATCTACTCCGGCAAAGGCTTCATCCAGAGAAATGATCCGGGGCGCATCCGAATTAGCGCCTTTATATTTGGCAACGGCTGCTGAGAACAGGGGCACGTACATGGACATCGCCTTTTCGCCGCCGCTGAAGGTAAAGAAGGCACGGTCTGTCAGCTCTCTCTTCGGCTCTCCGGTCTTCTGATATTCCAGCTGGAACTCAAACCATTTCCGATAGTCCAGCACTTCCCGCATGATAGCATGGAAGGACTGGACGGAACCGCTCTGCTCCGACAGCTTCCTGGCTTCTGCAATTTTAGACCGAAAATGGCGAGACAGCTGCTCTGCCTCTTCCTCCCGCATGATCTCCGCATCCTTTTGAAGCAATGTCACCAATGCCCTGGTGTCCAGCTGCTCCTCCTGCTCAGCCCGTTTGCTCTTCCACTTCAAATTCAGCCGCAGACCGCTGGAGGTCTTCATCTGCCCCATCAGCCCATTCATCTTATCCACCCACGCATTGCTCTCATGGATTCTTGCCCGTATCTTCTTGCTGATGGTATTCGCTAAAATATCTTCAAATAATTCCCGATCCTTATCGCCCAGCAGCCGCTCCTGCTCCTGGACATCCTCCTCCAGCTTTTGGATCAGTTCCTTAAATTTCACAGAAACGCCCCTGTATTTTCCCGTCAGATCGATCCGCTTTCCGCCGCGGCCGTCATCGAGAATGTAATCCATGGTCAAATGATATTCCAAAAGATATCCGCGGCTCATATGATAGGAGGACTGCACCTCTCCGAAATAGTCATTCAAGTTCTTCCCCTCAAAGGTCCCGGTTAACATCCGGCTGACCTTCTGGGCCTGGTCTGCCATATCCTCCGTAACCACAAACCGTCGTTCCACGTACTCCAGGCTGTATTCCTGCTGAAACTGGTTTTTATATAATTCCGCCGAGGCCGCAGCCTGAAGCTTCTGAAGCTCATACTGCTCCTGATCCCGTCTGGCCTGTTCCAGTTCTGACTGGAGTCTGCGCCGTTCTACCGCGGCGGCCTCCCGCTCTGACGGAATCTTCGTCAATCGGCTTATACAAGCCTCCAGAGTCTCCCGGATCTCCTCATAGTTGGTCAGCTTCATCTGCTCCCGCACCGACTGCAGCCGCTGGGACAGTTCCTTTTCCTTCCGCTTCAGCCCAGACAGATCATACCGGATATCATCCAAACTAGCCTCCAGATCATCCAGAAAGCTTCGATGGCTCTGGATCTGTGCACAGCCGTTCCGGTAGGAATGATGGGTGATGATAAGCTGCATCAGCATCTTCTGATATTCCTTTAAGCTGGCCTCTGCCTCCAGAAACAGATCCAGACGGGGCGCCAGAAATGCCTTTCCGCAGATTTCCTGGACCTGCTTGCGGATTTCCGTCAGTTCACGCCCCAGCGCTTCCGCCTTCTGGCGTGCAGCTGCCACGGCCTGCTCCAAACGTTCTGTTTTCACTACGGCATTCCCATATTCCTTTGCCGCCAGGCGGACATCCTCTCCTTTGGGGAAACGTGCCAGTTCCTGCTGCAGAACAGACAGCCTCTGTCTCAGCCTGTCCGACGCCAGATCCAGCTCTTCCTTTCTGCTGCGCAGGCTCTCATATTCTGCCTGAAGCTGCAGGATTCGTTTCTGTCTGGACTGCTCCCTGGTTCTGGCTCCGATAAACTGAGCTTCATACTCGCCTGTGACAGTTCCTTCCAAAATTCCCAGCCGGAAATGTCCAGAAGGATCGATCCAGGTTTCCGGCCCGCTTTCTTCCCCGCCGAATCCGATTCCGCAGAGAATCCCTGCTACCAGCTGATGCAGCAGAATATCCTGGTCCGGGTTATCCACGTCCAGGGCCTCCATCACATTATGCCGCACCCGCTTTACATCACTGAAAATATACCGGTCGCACACACCTTCATCCAGTTTTAATACCTGCTCCCGGTATTCCGCAGGAATGATCAGGGCATCCAGAACCCCCATCTGCAGCAAAGCCTCCTCCAGCCGGGCTGCCTGCTGGGGATTCAGCCGGGAATCAAAGTCCACAGTCTGATAAAAAGGATAAAATGGGATCCCCTTTTCATCCAAAAGCTGCCGGTTTTTCTGCACAGCCAGAGACTGATTCGGACAAAGCTCCTTTTGTGCCTGGACGCTTTGGATTTCTGCCTCCTTCTCTGCCAGCAGCTGACCAGCCTGCTTGCCGTCAGCCTCCGCCTCATAAAGCTTTTGACGAAGCTGTCCCTCCAGCACATGAAACCGGCTGCGCACGATCTCCCGGATCTCCCCGTAATCACTCCGCTCCTCAAATTGCTGGATGGCTCTGGATAATTCCTGCATGGCAGGCGGTTCCATCTTCAGCTCCTGATTTTCCTTCTCCCAGCGATAGCAGTTTTCTACCAGCTCCTCCTTGATCTCCTGCAGCTGGCGCTCCAGCTGGAACCGCTCCCGTTCTGCCCGGTCCCTTTCCATATGAAGCCCATCCAGTGTTTTCAATTGTTCATCATAACGCTGCTGACACAGCTTTTCTTCCTGTAAGATCTGCACCCCTGCCGATACCTTCTGCATGTACTGCTCCAGCAGCTGGCTGTGGGCGGAAAAATCATAAGCATCTCCCGGCGCTTCCTTCAGCTCTTTTGCCAGGAACGCCCCCTCATCAAATGGAAGGGGCTCGATTTCCTCCTCCATCTCCTCTAAAAGCGCTTCCACCTGGGTCCAGATCTGTGCATTGCTCTCCTCCTGCTTCCGGATCTCACGGGAAACCTGACGGAACCGTTCCTCCTTATCCTGCTCCTGTTCCTTCTTTTTCCCAATCTCCTGGGTCATCTGCTCCGTCTGCCGAACCAACTCCTCTTCCTGCTCCTTCAAACGCACTGCATCACTGGCATGAAGAGAATCCCTCTGCTCCTTCAGCACCAACTCTTCCTGCTGAAGCTGCTGATAACGCTCCTCCTGCTGTTTTTCTTCCTTCCCGATTGCATCTAACCGGTTTCCGCAGTCAGCCAAAGCCTGCTGGCATTTTTTCAGCTGCCGCACTTCGCCTAAGTACTGCTCTGCCTTCTGGTACAGCACGATCTGGTTATAACGGTCATAAGCCTTCTCGATCTGCCTGGACGCCCGAAGGCTTTCCTTTAAAGTGTCAAGGTTTGTCTTGATGGCATCCATATTTTCAATGGCCTCGGACATCGGGCGCAGATCATCCTCTGAAAGCATCAGCAGGGAATTGCTCAAAATCTCATTTAAAACCGTTGGCTTAAAATCCTTCGACAGCTTCGGGGAACGCAGCTGGATCAGCAGGTCCAGCATTTCTTTATATTTATCTATAGATTCGAAGCCGAATACCAGTTTGTTCACGGTCTCCATATACTCGGACTGGCTTTCTATCACCCGTCCGCCCTCTCCGATCCGATTCTTCAGCTCCTGGCGGCTCAGCGCAATCTTGGCATCCATATCCTTATAGAGGAAAAGATCCGTTCCGATCCGCCTTCCATCATTAATATAAAAATACCAGGTATCCAGCTTCTTATTCTTCCTTGCACGCATTCCCACACCGATGGTAAGATAATTGCTGCCTTCCTTCCGTTTCAGCTCCAAATACAGGTAGCCAGTCCGTTCTTCCCGGTCATCCCCCTCCTCCAAAAGATAATTCTCCATCTTTCTTGCCCGGGAGCCAAAGGGGTCCAGCCGCTCCGGCCGCATATTTCCATCCAGGATCAGAGGAATAAAGCTCTGCATGGTTACGGATTTTCCAGAACCATTGGAGCCGCGAAGCAGCATCCTTCCGTCCTGAAACCAGAATTCCTCCTCATCATAATACCAAAAATCTACCAGTCCGATCCGGTTCATCTGCCATCTGCTGTTCATCATATCTTATCGCCTCCGCTGTTCCCATCTCCTGGTTTATAATCCCATGGATATTGTCCTGCAATCTTTCCCGCCGCCGGCCAGATCACCACCTGCTTACCTCTGGCCTCGATCAGTTCCACCGATTCCAGATACGCCTTTACCTCCTGGTAAAAATCGCCGCTGGTCATCTCCCGGTAGGTTTTAATGAAGCCGCTGCCATACCGCTTTCTGCATTCCTCCGTTACCCCTCGGAATTCCTCCTCCGACACACGGATACATTCATCCGCCAGAATCTCCCAATATCCGGTTTTCACCTTCTCCTGAATCAAGGCATTGCATAAAAGAGCAATATCCGACAAGGTTTTCTCCTCCGGAAAACATCTTCCCAGCCCTCCGCTCTCTCCCAGGATCAGAAATGCGCTGTTTCGATGTACCTGTACCTCGCAGTCCATCAGCTCCTCTAACTCCCCGGCAATCAGATTCCGGTAGTTTTTAATATAGGCAAAGTCCTCATCCGCCTCTCCCGTCCGGTATACGCCCAGATTCATCAGCAGCTTTCGGTACACCCTCTGCCGTCTGGCGATCCCCCGGTCTGTGTTTACATCAATCCATTCATCCTCTGCGAAATCCTCCGGTCTGGTGTACTCCATAATATTCCTGGTAAAGTTCTTCATAAAATATCGGCTGGCTCCTGTATTCTCATACAGAACCTCGCCCCTTTCATTCTTCGCGAAATTTTCCTCGCTTCCGTCATCCACCTCAATCATCCCGCAGCTCACGCAGAACTTCATCACCCGGATCAGATGGCGGCGAAATGCATAGGAGGTCCAGTCAATCTGCTCCTCCCGATACTGCGCCTGGATATATTCCGTCAGTTCCGACAGCACAAACTGTTCCTCCGCCTCCTTATCTTCCAGAAAGCTTAAGATCAGACAGAGAAATACATACTGGATCCGGTCCTGAAACTCCTGAATCCCCATCCATGGCTTGGCTTCCGCCGGCATTTTTTCCACCTTGATCAGATACGGATTCACAATCACCTGATAGCCCAGCTTTTCTGTCAAAAACTTCTTTATGCCTCCAAGCTCATCCCGAAGCTGGTAATACAGCTCCTTTTCCCTGGATTTCAGGATCCACCTGCGGTTCAGCAGCATTTCAAATGCGTTCATATGTCCTCCTCAAATACAATGGAATAAGCCGGCATGGAAAAGCTGCCGTCGGTACAGGTCACCACGCACCGCTCTCCCGGCTGTTTTTCCTCCACATGGTAATGCTGGCCTTCCTCCGTCTTGGCCCTTCGCTCTTTGCCCTCCATCGCCTTGGAGAGCCAGGCTAAAAACACATCCCGGGTATGAGGATCCAAGACGGGAAGCGCCTCAAAATCCAGCCGTCCGCCCTGAATATAGCCCTTGAGAAGCTGCCGCTCCTCCCGAATCCGCCTTAGCTCCGCTTCCTTCATCGCCTGTTTTTCCGCCGTCCGGTCCACAATCCCCTTTCGTCGTCCCTTTTCCTTGTAAGTCCTCACCCGCGGCGTCACCGTTATCATTAATGGATCCTCCTCATACACACCGCTGTTCATGCTTTCCGTCTTTCTCTGGATATCGCCCTTCAAGTGAACCGGCTTCTCAATTCCAAACACCAGTGCCGAAAGCCGGTGAGCCTGTTCCATGTCGGTGCACCGGCCGAACATCACTGCCAGCTTATGATACTCCTCCCGCCGGTTTGCGCCGTTGTTGCTGGATTCACTGATCCTGGCAGCATAGCGGGTGATCTTTCGAATAATTTCATTGGTGGTATCAAACACCTTTGCCGCCTCGGAGCCGGAGTTTGTCCCAGGATTCCCCAAAAACCAGGAGCGAATGCTTTCCCATCGCCCCTCCATTCTCTCCCGGATCCCTTCCTCATCCACTTCCACATCGATTCTGGGGATGGATAATTCGTAAGCCGTCACCTGGCTGATGATCTGATGGACCGATGAGGGGGCCGCCTGACGAATGGACTGCTCGATCTTGCCCACATTCATCTGCAGGCTTTTTACGAAGCTTCGCAGATAGTCGATCAGCCGATCCTTGAATAGCAGGAACTCTCTGGTCCGCATCATTTCCTCTGCCTTCACACTGTTCAGCTCCCGCATATAATCCTGGTAATTCTGATTCAGCCGGACAAAATCGTGATTCAAATCATTCCACCAGCTGTAGACAGCTTCCTGATCCTTTTTCGAAATCTCCTCCAGCTTTGACAGCTGGATCCGAAGCCGTTCCAGTAAGGTAGGCTCCAGGGATGCTCCCTCTACAAACAAATTTTCCAGTCGGATCACCATCCGCTCGATTTCCACCGAATACTCGGAAAGCTGATATCGGAATTTTTTATTTTTAAACTCCTCAATGCTGGCAACCTTCCGGGTATCCTGAATCGTCATCAAATTTTTCCATTCCGTCAGCGCCTTCAGATCCTGCTGACACTGCTCCGGCGTATAGCTAGAAAAATATTCCGACTGTTTCAGCGCCTCATATACCTCCTCCTGATACATCCAGTACCGCATCTTCTCATAATTCAAATAAAAAAGCCGCATGATAGAACGGTACCGGTCTGCGTTCTCAACGCTTAAGTACCGTGTTTCTATCAGCGGCGCAGTCAGTTTCTCTGTGATATCCATTTCCAAGCTTCCTTTCCGGTCCAGTAACTGTTCTGTACTCTCGCAGTTATGTCCCATCCAATCTTCTCCTACGGTATCACAGAATCCTGCTTTTTTAAAGTGTTTTTCTTCTTTTTATTTTAAATAACGGTCAAAAAATCCAATCATTAATTCTTTTACCGAATCCTGGAAAAATTCTCTGGTGCCATGTCCCGCATGCTTCACCACATAATAATCTGCCCGATCCTCCAGGCCAGCCTCTCGGATCTTCTCGTACAGCCGGTCGCTGCTTACCTCCCGGGGAACGATGGGGTCATTATCCCCATGGAGGATCTGCATCGGGCACATGGCTGGATTCACATGATTCACCGGGCTGGCCTCTGCCGCCCGCTCCTTCATAGTGGCCGGATCTCCGCCTAAGAATGCTCCGCCATGGGTATCCTCCACCTTATGCCACCGGAACCCCGGATCACTGAATTTTTTCTCCTCCATCTCCATATTGGCCACAATGTCAACCGGACCAAACATATCACAGCAGGCCTGTACCTTGGAGGAATAGCCTTCCCACTCTCCCTCATCATAAGCGTCAAGATTCATTGCCGCAAATGCCGCCAGATGACCGCCCGCAGACCGCCCGAACACGCCGATCCGCTCCGGGTCGATCTCATATTTCTCCGCATTAGCCCGCAGGAAACGGATAGCAGTTTTCACATCGATCAGCTGATCCGGGAAATGTCCCTGTGCGCTGCTCCGATAATACATGGATGCTACCACATAGCCTGCATTAGCAAACTCCGCCATCTCTCCCAGCATCAGATTCTTATCCGCGCCTCTCCAGCCGCCTCCCGGTATCCAGAGCAGAGCAGGCTTTGGACTGTGATCCTCCTTCGGGTCATCTGCTCCGGCTGCCAGCCGCATCTCACTGTTGCCATTCTGAAGAAGAATGGACAGCTTAAGCTCCATAGGCTTTCCCTCCAGATCCTTCTGGTGAGAATATACTACATTATCGATCAAGGTCAGTGTTTTTTTCCTGCACCCAGGGTCAATTGTCTGTTTCATAGGTTTCCTCCTCTTTCATACATCGGCGGCTGTTTCATTCCTTCACAGTCACGCTCTTTCTATGATCGCTCGCGCCTCATTGTATTATCTGCGTTTCCGGTTCCTTCCTTTTCATCAGCCGTAAATCGGGAAAAAGATATTAATACCGATAATCAAAGAAATCATCAGCAGAACTAGCAATGGCAGCGTAAATTTCATCAGCTTAAATGCATTATGGTTTCCAATGCCAAATGCCATCATCGCGCCGGAGCATCCGGTAGGAAGCGCAATTGCAAACCAAGCGGAAACACAGCAGGTCAAAACAACTGCCTTTACGTTCATGCCCCCTGCCATGGCAGTGGCTGCTGCAATGGGACTCATCAGAGCCATGGTGCCCATATTGGACAGGAAATTCGTCATGATCGTACATGCCACACAGAACACGATGCTCACAAACAGGCCGCTTGGGTTGCCGCCTAAAATCTTTAATACGGTTTCACCAATCAGTTCGCCTACCCCTGTTTTTCCCAGAACGGTGGACATTACACTCATACCGGCAACCATCCATACCATATCGCCGGTCAGCGTCAGAAGGATCTCCTGTAACGGAAGCACATGAAACAAGATAAATACCAGAACACCTGCTGCTGGGAGTACATTGGTAATATCGCTGCCCAGTTGATTGGTAAACATAAAGCCTGCCATGATAACCGCAAACACTCCGAAAATAATCATTTCATCCTTTTTGGAAATCTCCTGCTGCTCTTTTACCTCTTTTACCTGTGACTTGTCAATGGAACCGTTTGGAATCAGCTTATATGCAAAAATACAATAAATTGTACCAACAATCAGCGGAAGAAGTCCTGCCTTGCAGTAATCAGTAATTCCCAGCAAATTCTCAGGCCCCACCAGTCCCTCATAGTAAGAATTGATTGTACCAGGCATGGTCGCACCCATTCCAATGGGAATCTTGGAGGTTGCAATGCAGTTAATCGTCGCCACTAAAAACAGCATTCTTGCAGGAGAAAGATCACTGCTCTCGTCCAGGGTCTGAACAAACAGAAGCATAACCGAGATACAGGCAACCTGACCCATCAGCTGGGATAATGCAATCGTCAGCACACATAATGCCAATACCAGAAAAATACCGCTTTTTCCTTCCAGCTTATTCATCATTCCGCGAAGCCGGCGAACCAAGCTGGTCTTACCGATGGCGCTTGCCACTACGATCATCGGCGCGATCATAAGGGTCGTACTGCTGGAAAGTCCCGAGAACGCTGTCTTTAAATCTGCCACCCCTGTAAGAACGAACAATACACAACAGATCATACCTGTCACGCCATAAGGCAGCTTATGGCTAAGCAGCATCACCACCATAAAGGCCAATATACATAAAACAATTATCATTTCAGTACTCATATAGAACTCCTCCTATTACATTATTGAATAGTTAAGTCAATAAAAGAGAAACCTGCATGATCCTTTTCATGAAAAATCGGCCGCCAGATTGTGCAAATCACCTTTTATCTTTTGTTTACAATGAAATTATAAAGAAAAATTGGAGATAACACAATCCCAGAATAGCTATACAAGTTATAACAAAAAACTATAGATAATAGTTGACATACCACCATTATTTTTTTATGATAAAAGAGAACCTGTAAGGATAGGGAATCGCTGCATAGAGGATCAAAACAATTACTGCTGTAACATTTTGCAAAAAGGAAAGAAGGAGAGATCTGCTATGAATACCCGTGAATTAGAATATATCATTATGATCGCCAGAGAAGGCAGCCTTTCTCAAGCAGCCAGAAGACTGGGAGTGTCCCAGCCCACCCTCAGCACATTTCTATCCAATCTGGAACGTCAGCTGGGAATCGACCTGTTTCTCCGTGAAAAAAAGCATATGATCCTCACTCCTGCCGGCAAGATCTATCTGGATGCCGCCAGGAAAATTCTCCAGGTCAAGGATCAGACCTATCAATCCATCCATCGTCTGACCCAGGAAGCCACTGAGACCATTACCATCGGCGCCACACCTCTGCGAGGCTCCATTATGGTTGCACAGATCTTCCCTCAGTTCAGCAAACGGTTTCCAAACGTCAAGCTGGAAATCAAGGAAGCATATATGACCGAGCTCCGCGATCTGGTCCGGGCAGGCGCTGTTAACTGCGCTCTTGGTTCCTGCCTGGATACGGAATCTCCGGAATTCGATTACATCACCATCTCCAAAGAGGAGGTAGTACTTGGCGTTCCCTCCTTCCACCGTCTGGCTCCGCTGGCATCACAGCCGGGCTTGGAACCCCTGGCTTCCCCACCTTTGTCCGTTAATTCACTGCCCAGCCAATCGCTTTCCGCCAGCTCCCTGTCAGCCGAACCACATTCGGTTAACCGTCACAGGGAACTGGCCACCATTGATGTAGGACAGCTTGCCGATTCTCCTTTTGTTCTGCTCTCCCCCGGCACAACAGTAAGAGCAATCACCAATCATATTTTTGCCAAGGCCGGCTTCCAGCCTACCATCGTTTTTGAGACCAATAATAACCTGGTCTTAAGCAATATGATCCGCCAGGGAGCCGGTGTCGGCTTTCTTCCCCGCTCGGCCATGGTAACAGATGCCGCAGATGTGGTCTACTTTTCCATTTCCCCTAAGTACTACATTACATTGTGCATCATCCTTTCCAAAAACCGGGTGCTGACCGAAGCCGAGCGCTATTTTGCTTACCTTACTCTGATACGAGATAACAGCAATCCTCTTTACACCCCATCCAACAATGCATTGGCAAGAAACATCCTCCGTGAATTCCACGAGAAAGACGTGATCCTATGAACACACAAATATTAGAATACATGATTGTCATTTCCGAAGAAAAATCCTTAACCAAGGCTGCCGACCGGCTGCTGGTGACCCAGCCGGCCCTAAGCCGCCAGCTGAAAAAGCTGGAAACCGAGCTGGGAACCAAACTGTTTTTGCGGGAGAAAAATGAAATGATCCTGACCGATGCCGGCAAGGTATATGTCAACGGCGCCCGCTCCGTGCTGAGTATTTATGAAAATGCTCTGTCAGAAATCCGAAGACTCCGAACCTCCGGACGGAAAAGCATTACCATGATCTACAACAATGCCCTACTCCCTATTTTTTCCAGTGAAATCCTGCCTGCATTCCGGGAACTGCACAGCAGCATCTTTATCAGTACCATCGACGGAAATGCTTCCATCGCAAAGAATTATCTCACCAACAGTATGGCCGACCTGGCTGTTCTGGCTACCAACGATCCTTCCCACAGTATGCTGGAATATATTCCTCTGCGGAGTGAGGAGCTGATGCTTGCCATTCCCAGCGACCATTCTTGCATCCCTTCCTTCCGGAAATCAGGAGTGGATTTTCAGCTGCTGAAACAGGAACCCTTTATCCTGAATCAGATCAACAGCCATTTCCGTACCCTGGAACGGGAAATCTTTATCCGCTATCAGTTTACCCCAAACGTTCTCTGCGAAATCAGTGACCTGAATGCCTCCAAAAATATGGTAAGCAATCACAAGGGCATCGCCTTCCTTCCCAGTTCCATGGCACAGGATTCTGATCGTTATGTATGCTTTTCCCTGGATCCTCCAGCCACATTCCACATAGTCATCGCCTACCACAAAAGTATGCTTCTCACCAAGCCGGTACGCGACCTGATCCTGCTGCTTTTAAAGGCATACGACAGCTCCTGCAGCGATTAAAGGATCACCATGCACAAAAATGTCTGCAAATTTGTTGCCTGAACCATAACGTAAATTTCAACAATAAACGCATTAGAAACATAAGATTTATTGTAATATCTGCTTGTGGTTTGCCCGTTACTTTAGTATAATAAAGTCAGATACTAGAAGGTTTGCTCTGATTGGAAAGGGGGCGTTTTCATGGAAAACAACTACACCAAAATCTTTACCACCGGAAGCAGCGCCGCATTAAAGGTAACTCCGGGACACTACGCAACCAATCACGCTCATATCAATTACTATCTGGATATGACCACCTTAAAGACCAGAACCAATGAAGCCCAACAAACGGCCGCAAGCCTGGCCAGAATGTATGTGTACGATACAGTGGTTGACACCATTGTCTGCATGGAGGGCACCGAAGTCATCGGAGCCTTCATGTCCGAGGAGCTGACCAAAAGCGGTCTCCATTCCATGAATCTGCATCAGACCATCTACGTGGTCCGCCCGGAATTCAACAACAACAGCCAGATCATCTTCCGTGAAAACCTGGTGCCCATGATCCGCAACAAACATGTGATCATCCTGATGGCTACCGTTACCACCGGCTTATCGGTGAATAAGGCGATTGAGAGCATCCAGTATTACGGCGGTCTGCCTCAGGGCGTTTCTGCCGTATTCAGCGCCGTAGATCAGTCCAACGGAATCCCGATCCGCTCTGTATTCGGCAAAAAGGACGTGCCGGACTATGCATTCTACGATTACCGTTCCTGCCCGCTGTGCAGGGCCGGAAAGAAGCTGGATGCTTTAGTGAATGCATTTGGATATTCCAAGCTGTAATAACACGGAACCATATTGCAAAGGCTCCCTGATTTCATACAATTGATACGGAATCAGAGAGCCTTTTTATTGTTAAAGCGCATCCTTCTTTTCAAGAATTGCCTGAGCGGCCGCACAGGCAGGACAATCACAGTATTTTGCACCAGCCGCCTTGATTTCCTTTGCATGGGCCACAACCTCTTTCGCCTTCTCCGGCCCAAATACCTGCACACCGTTTTCAGATCCCGCAAAGGCGATCAATCCGTCAATGGGAACAAGATCCATCTCAAGCTCAGCGATCAGCTTTTTAGTCTGCTCTGCCTCCTGCTCAGATCCCACTGCGTCCAGCCAGCTCTGAGCAGCCTCCCTGGTTTCTGCACAGCAGGTAGGTGCGGCGATTAAATCCTTTACCTTTTCCACAACATACTCTTTTACACTATCATTCATCGCTTTCATCCTTTCCTTATTTATAATTATAAAAATTATACCATAGGATATACAGTTTATTCAAGTCTCACGTTTCGTCTGTCTCCAGACAGAGTCTCCCCAATGTTACTGTTCATGTAGGCTCACAGCAGCCAGAAACAATCGTCAGCAATACAAATATCAAATTATTTAGTACGAATATTTTTCCTTATAGCACAATAAGCAGACGATAGATACCAGAAACATAATCCCTTCGGCAAAGGGTACAGCCAGCCAAATGCCGGTTGCTCCGCATATTTTCGGCAAAAGCAATATTCCTCCAGCCAGCAAGCCAAATGTTCTCAGAAAGGATAGTATTGCGGAAACCTTTCCATTTGATAATGCAGTGAACATGGATGAGGTAAAAATATTCAAACCACAAAACAGAAAATTATATGAAAAAACAGAAAAACCCTTTGCCGCAATTTGATAGACCTCTGATGCATTATCAGCAAACAATCGAACAATATTCGCGCCTCCAAATCGTGAAATTATAAAAATAAAACCTGATGCCGCAGCAATAAACTGTATGCTTATTTGAAATACTGTTTTCAGTTGAATACTGTTTTTGTTCCCGGAGCTGAATCCAATTACAGGTGCTATTCCCATAGCATAACCGATATATAAAGTGTTTAACAAAAACTGAGAATAAATAATGATCGTGATAGCTGCAACACCATTTTCTCCAAGTAAATCCATCCCTGTAACATTAAATAAAAAGGTAGTAACGGCTGCTGCAAGTTGGCTGACCATTTCAGAAGAACCATTGATACAGCTTTCTTTTATTACCTTCCATTTTAACCTTGGCTTTATGAATGAAAGGGTTCCTTTGTTTTTTGTAAAATATATAAGACCGGCAATCGTAGGAATCAAATAACCAAAACCGGTCCCTAACGCTGCCCCTCGGATGCCTAAATGACATAGTGCTATGAAAACATAGTCTAACACAATATTTGCAATGCCGGCCAATAGGGATAAACCAAATCCCAGCCCAGGTTTTCCGGCAGTTACAAATAAATTTGAAAACAAAACCTGTAGTATATTTGCAGGAATAAACAGAAGCAAAATCAAGAGATAATCCTTGCAATATGGAAAAAGCAAATTACTGGCGCCAAGCATATAAATAATGTTATCAATCCATATCATTCCGCAAATCAGAATAACGAATCCTATCACACCCCCAGTTATGATAAGTAGAGTAAAATCTTCTTTGGCCTCTCGATTCTTTCCCGCTCCCATTTCCCGGGAAACAATAGCATTTCCGCCTGCTGCAATCATTGTCCCAAGCCCAACAGTAACATTGACAACAGGACATACCATATTGATTGCAGAAAGCGCATCTGTATGAACAAATTGTGCCACAAAAATAGTGTCCGCAATTGTATATAAGCCCATAAAAAGCATCATTATAATGGTAGGAGCTGCAAAACGCAAAAGTGAAATACAACTCCATTTCTGGTCAAAAATATTTTCATTCATCCGTCTTTTTCTCCTGCTTGGGCGAGAAAACAAACCGCTGGGTGGGATAGCCGTATTCCATTAACAATTCTCTTTCTGCAAAGCCAAGTTCTAAAAGCATATCACGGTGTCCTGTATCAGCTTTATCCATTTCACGATAGGTTGTTATACTTATTTCTTGTCCGGGAAGATAAATTTCTAATAGAGCTTCCAAAAACACCTTTTCAATACCACTGCTGCGATATTGAGGATGTACACCTAAAAATTCAATACTGCCAGGCACATAAGCAAAGGCCATTGCCCCGATTAAAATATCATTATACTTTAAGACAAGCGCTCTTTTTTCAATAATACTTTCTTTTAATTTATTGAGGTAAGCTATTTCATCCATTTCTGGATATCCGTCAATCACAAGTCTCATTAAATTCATCCAAGCAGGAATATCTGTACTTTCAGCTAAGCAAATGTTATCTTTTGTAAATTTCATTTTCGCAGTCTCTTTATGCAACGTGAATCGCAACTGTAAGGGATAAAAAGAACGGTTGTTTCGATATTCGGCAGGCGGCGATTTATACATAGCCTTAAATGCTGTAGTAAAAGCCTGTTGGCTCTCATATCCGCAAATCAAGGCTATTTCAATGATAGGCTTGTCTGAAAAAGTCAATAATTTTGCCGCTTCAGTAAGCTGTCGGCGCTGCACATAATCATGAATGGTCATTCCTACTGTATCAGTAAAAAGACGATTCAGATGATATTTTGAATAATGGACAGCTTCAGCAACTGATTCTAACTCCAACTTGCTATCAAGATGATTTTCAATATAGTCGATCACAGATTCTATACTAAGAATTATTTTACTGTTCATAAAAATAATCATTCTCCTCTCCATGAAATATAATAACAAACTCAGCAAAAAGTGTTTTAATAATTATTGCGAAATCTAAAAATTTTAAAAGGGAAGAATACATGTATTTTCAGAAAGTGGATATTGCATTTAACTTTATGGAAAAATTCATTTGCAGACTGACACAGACGAAACAGAACAAAATCTATATATAGCAAAAGACGGCATAACCCTTATATGGGGCTGCACCGCCTAATCAGAAATGAAATAAAAAAATAGAGCGCGAGACGGGACTCGAACCCGCGACCCCGACCTTGGCAAGGTCGTACTCCACCAACTGAGCCACTCGCGCATAATCATTACTTACTTCTTTTTATTTTTCTTCTCATCGCTTCCGCAGCTTCTCTCTCCATTCCGCCGCTTCTGCAATCGGGGTGACAGGATTCGAACCTGCGGCCTCCTGGTCCCAAACCAGGCGCTCTAGCCAAGCTGAGCCACACCCCGCTTCTCTCTTGACTACCAGTTCTTCTCCCCAGCAGTCTCCTGCTCCTTGGTACTCCTTCTTACACATACCTTCAAAACCACATATTGAATTTCATCCTTCTAAACCATCTTCCTCTTTCCCCTAATCCTATTGGATAAGCCCTCGACCGATTAGTAACAGTCAGCTCCATACATTACTGCACTTCCACCTCTGCCCTATCTACCTCGTCGTCTTCAAGGGGTCTTACTCTTGCGATGGGATATCTCATCTTGAGGGGGGCTTCACGCTTAGATGCCTTCAGCGTTTATCCCTTCCCGACTTGGCTACCCGGCCATAGGTTTGACAACCTAACCGGTACACCAGAGGTCAGTCCATCCCGGTCCTCTCGTACTAAGGACAGCTCCTCTCAAATATCCTACGCCCG
>JAUNOF010000217.1 GCA_030537215.1 Lachnospiraceae bacterium | reverse complement strand
TTACAGATCAGTAAACAAAGACAGCGCAGCCTCATCAGCCACAACCACTACATCCTTGTGCAGCTGTAAGATAGAGCCTGGCACATGAGGAGTGATCGGTCCCCGGAGAGAATCATAGAGAGCCTGAGCCTTGTCTGTGCCGCTGACAACTAACAGGATCTTCTTTGCGCTCATAATGGTTCCGATTCCCATGGTGTAAGCCTGCTTCGGCACGTCGTCTGCAGAAGCAAAGAAGCGCTTATTTGCCTCGATGGTGCTTGGCTGTAAGTCTACGCAGTGAGTTCCCTTTGCGAATGCGTCATCCGGCTCATTGAAGCCGATATGTCCGTTGCGTCCGATTCCTAATAACTGTAAGTCTACGCCGCCTAAATCTGCAACCACCTTGTCATACCGTGCGCTCTCAGCAGCAGAATCTGGATTGGTTCCATCCGGAATGTTGGTGTTTGCCATATCAATATTTACATGCTTAAACAGATTTTCATACATAAAGTAGTAGTAGCTCTGGTCATTGTCCTTTGTCAGTCCCTTATATTCGTCTAAGTTTGCAGTCCGTACCTCGGAGAAATCCAAATCGCCCTTCTTGTACCATTCAACTAACTGCTGATAGGTTCCGATGGGGCTGGAGCCGGTTGCCAGGCCCAGAACACAGTCTGGCTTGGAAATTACCTGTGCAGAGATCACATTTGCTGCCTTGCGGCTCATCTCGTTGTAATCCTTTGCCTTGTAAATTCTCATAATGAAATACCCTCCTTAAAAAATAAAAAAAATTTTTATTACTCCCATAAATATAGGATAACATTTTCAACACATAATTTCAATACCTATTTGCATAAAATAAAAAGGAAGTCTTTCATACTTTTCTTTATGGAAACTTGTATGAAAAATCGTCTGTAAATGAAAAGGAAAAGCTGCCTTCCAACAGCGGAACAGGAGGTTACTATGGCAGAATTTCGAAGATTAATTTCCTACATTTATGAATATGAAGGCAATGTAAAGGGAAAAAATGTAGGATTTGTAAAATTAGAAGCCAGAAACGGTATGTGCAGGCTGAATGTAAATGTAAAAAAGCTGTACATGGGAAGCGGAGATATGGGAGTGTATCTGCTGACAGGGCGACAGGAAATCTTTCTGGGAAATATCTTCCTCAGGAGCGGATGCGGAGAATTCCGTGCGGTGGTACAGGTGGCAGATGTACAGGATTCTGGAGAAACTATGGACGAGTGCTATGGACTGACCATTCATAGCAGGGGAGAGAACTGGAGGGTGTATACTACCATTTGGGAGGATGCCATTGCACAGACTGCGCAGCTTATGCTGGAGCCAGTTACATCAGAAAATGCTTTTGAGCATGAGGTGGAATCTGGCAAGCTTTCTCCGGTGGTGCCAAAGCTGGATGAGGTGCAGGAAATCCAAGGGACAGAAGCGGTTCAAAGGGCAGACCTGCCGAAAAAGCCAGAATACATTCAAAAGGCAGATCTGCCGCAGAATCCAGGAGATGTATTGGAAGCTGAGAATATGCAGAGAGCAGAAGCAAAGCGGGGCATGGATCGTGAATCGAAGAAAGAATGGATGCAAGGACAAGATAATCTACATAAGGCGGGATTACAGAAAGAACGAAGCATCCAGCTTCCCTTCCACCCGCTTCAGCCGGAAGGAAATGCAGGAAACTCCCAGGTAGAACCTGATTGGAAAAATGATACTGCGCTGCCTAATTTTGAAATGGGTATGTTGGAATTGGAAACGGAACATCCAGATATTCCATTAAAAAAATCAAAGCCAAAAGCGCCAGAACCCCAAATCTCAGAGCAAACAGCGTCGGCATCCAACACTGCAGAGCCTGAAATCCCAGAACTGAAATCTTCAGAGCTCCAGAAGGAAGCCCCGCAGCCTGTGATCCATCAGTACCGGGAGGAGCCTTTGATTATTGGTGATCCGGAAGCACTGGCAAAGCTGGACGCAGAAGATGCAGAGGAGAAACAGGTTCCAATATGGGATTTTTTGTCGAAAACCTATCCCAAGATCCAGGCATTTGACAGTGAACATGGATGTCAGGTGCTGGTTATCAAGCCGCAGGATATCGGACTTCTTCCAAGAGAGATCTGGATTTATGGAAATAACAGCTTTTTACTGCATGGATATTATAATTACCGCTATCTGATCCTGGCCCGATTGGAAAATCCTAAGGGTATGCCGCGCTATCTGCTGGGAGTACCAGGTCATTATTACAGCAATGAAAAGTATATGGCATCCATGTTTGGTTTTCCTCATTTTGTTTTGTCAAAAAAGCAGACGACACAAAATGGAAGGTTTGGATACTGGTATACGGATATCCGGCTGGAGGATGGGGCTTTGGCGGAACATGTAAACCCTTCAGAAACGGATAAAACTTTGCAGGCGGCGTCGGCAGCATCATCTATGCCGGAGGTCCGAACCATGTCTGCAGCACCGGCGAAAGCCACCATACCAGGAAAAGTATCCGCTGAAACTGCAGCATCCGCGGCATCAACCGCAGATTTGTGGAAAAACCGGTTGCTTTAGGCACGGTTTTGTATATATACTATGGTAGAGATGTATGGAGGAACAAAAGCAGCATGACAAAGATACGAGCCGGATTTTTGACAGAAGATGAGAAGTATATGAAGGAAGCCATTCGCCAGGCAAGGAAAGCAGAAGCTTTGGGAGAGGTTCCCATTGGCTGTGTGATTGTATATGAAGGGAAGATTATCGGCAGGGGATATAACCGGCGGATGATCGATCACACCACGTTGGCTCACGCAGAAATCCTTGCCATCAAAAAGGCATGCCGGAAGCTGGGAGACTGGCGGCTGGAGGGCTGCCGGATCTATATTACCCTGGAGCCATGCCCTATGTGTGCCGGAGCCATCGTCCAGGCACGGATTCCGGAGGTGGTGATCGGGTGTATGAATCCTAAGGCTGGCTGTGCCGGATCTGTGCTGGACCTGCTTCATCAGGAAGGATTTAATCACCGCTGCCAGGTGGAGACGGGGGTGCTTGGAGAGGAATGCTCCTTGATGATGAAGGTCTTTTTTAAGGAGTTGCGGCGTAACAGTTCAGATAGGTCTGCGCACTCGCTGCGCTGACCGTAAGAAAGCGTAGTGGCCGAAGGGCATCTGCCCCATCGCGTAGCGATTCTTATGGGCAGATGCCGTAACAGTTCAAGGTATCTGAACTGTTACGCTGCGGCAGCAGGAGAAGGAGAAAAAGGCGAGGGAGGCCCTTGACAAATCAGACGATGCAGGGTATACTTAACAAGCTAACGGACTTCGCGTTAGCCCTAAAAAGTCATAAAGCTTCCACGCAGCCGGGGAGATAGCGGTGCCCTGTACTTGCAACCCGCTCTAGCAAGGGTGATGTCCTGCCCCGGGCCGTTCGAGGTAGAGCTGCCTTCGGTAAGTGGCGTTGACGTTTGGGTCTTGTGCAACAGGAATTTGTGAACCGTGTCAGGGCAGGAATGCAGCAGCACTAAGCAAAACCTCTTGTGTGACACGAGGCAGCCTGAGCCGAGTTAACTGCCGGAGTAACGTCTGTGTCTGCGGTTCAAAGCAGGACGCGTGGATAAAATTAAGGAATGGTAGCGATACCATTCCTATTTTTTTGCTTGCTCCCTCAAT
>JAUNOF010000053.1:13197-18212 GCA_030537215.1 Lachnospiraceae bacterium | reverse complement strand
ATAAAAAATATAGAATTTATGTATTTGACGTATATTATATAACTTTTTATAATAATCGTAAAGGTTTAAATTAGAAAACTTAATAAGTAAAATCAATTCAAAAGCAAAACATGAAAGTCAAAAGCAAAACACGAAAAGGAGGAGAAGTATGAAAAAAAGCAGTACATGGATGATGCTGGCGCCAGGGCTTATCATCCTGCTGGTGTGTCTGGCCATGCCCTTATTAAATGTGCTGGTCCCCACCTTCACCATAGGTGATTACCCTTTCAGCGCCTATGTGCAGTTTTTCCAGGACGAGTATTACCTGAAGATCTTTTTCAGGACGGTCCGGATCGCTGTGATCACCACCGCAGTCTGTATGCTGGGAGGAATTCCCACCGCTTACTTTATCAGCCGGTGCAGCAAGAAGTGGAGAGGACTTCTTCTGGCAGCATCCATTTTCCCTATGATGACCAACTCCGTCATCCGAAGCTTTGCCTGGATTAATATTCTGGGAAGCAATGGAATCGTAAACAAGGCTTTGATGGCGCTCCATGTGGTGGAAAAGCCTATGAAGCTTCTGTACACGGACTTTGCCATAATTATCGGCTCTGTCTACCTGTTCCTTCCGCTGATGATCGTGACAGTAACCGGTGTGATGGAGAATATTGATGACGACATGATGGAGGCAGCGCAGAGCCTGGGAGCTAACCGCCTTTCTGCTTTTATGAAGGTGATTTTTCCCATGAGTCTTCCCGGAATCATTGTAGGCGGCATTCTGGTGTTTACCGGAACGCTGACGGCCTACACCACGCCTCAGCTGTTAGGAGGCAACAGCAACATGGTTCTGGCGACTTTGATCTACCAGCGGGCCATGTCCGTAGGAGACTGGAACGGCGCTTCTGTGGTGGCGCTGATTATGATCATTGTTACTCTGGTTGTGATCAAGGGCTTCAACGCCCTGGCTGCGAAGCTGGATAAGAGAGGTGAAAAGGGATGAAAAAGAATAAATGGCTTACTGCCTATGCAGCAGTTATTTTCGCGTTTTTAATGATCCCGCTGCTGATCATTACCGTGACGGCCTTCGGAGGCGGAAGCGCCATCACCTTTCCCATTGATTCCTTTTCGGTGAAATGGTTTGCTAACGTATTTTCCTTAAAATCCTTCCGGCGCTCTTTCTTAACCAGCCTGGAGGTAGCATTCCTGGCTACTATTATTGCTCTTTTGGTAGGAGTTCCGGCGGCCTATGCCCTGGCGCGTTCCCATATGAAGGGGCGTCAGCTGTTAAAATCCATTTTCCTGTCGCCTACCATCGTGCCGGGAATCGTAATCGGCTTTATCCTGTACCAGTTTTTGATCCTGACCTTCCGGATTCCGGTACTGCCAAGCCTTTTAGCCGGCCATTTTATGGTGACGCTGCCTTACGTGATCCGTGTGGTAGGCTCTGCCATGGAGCAGTTTGACTTTTCTATCGAGGAGGCAGCATGGAGCCTGGGCTGTCCAAAGGGGAAGGCATTTTTCCAGGTGGTTCTGCCTAATGTGACCTCCGGCATTTCCTCCGCGTTTATGCTGGCATTTATCAATTCCTTTAACAACATTCCAGTGTCCATGTTCCTCACCGGACCGGGAGTCAGCACCTTCCCGGCGACGCTGATGAATTATATTGAGTACAATTACGACCCTACTGTTTCAGCAGTTTCCGTGCTGCTGATGGCGGCTACCGTGATCATCATGGTAATCGTAGATAAGACCCTGGGCATCGCTTCCCTGGCAAAATAGGAGGAAAATGAAAATGGCTTTCATGACATTAAATCAGATCGATGTTAGTTATGATAAGAAAAAACAGATTTTAAAGGGACTGAATCTGGACGTGGAAAAGGGAGAGCTGGTTTCCCTGCTAGGTCCCAGCGGCTGCGGAAAAACCACAACGCTCCGTGTGGTAGCCGGATTTATCGAACCAAAAGGCGGCACCTTTACTCTGGATGGGGAGGACATGACCCGATGTCCGGTTCACAAGCGGAATTTCGGTTTGGTGTTCCAGAGCTATGCCTTGTTTCCCCATTTAAGCGTCTATGACAATGTGGCCTTCGGCCTCCGCACCAGAAAGGTGGAGAAGGGTGTGATGGATCAGAAGGTAAAGGAGATCCTGGAGGTCTGCGGTCTGACCGAGCTGGCAGGCCGCTTTCCCAAGGAGATGTCCGGCGGCCAGAGACAGCGGGTGGCTCTGGCCCGGGCGCTGGTGATCGAGCCCAAGCTTCTCCTTCTGGATGAGCCTTTAAGCAACCTAGATGCCAAGCTGAGAGTCAGCATGCGTGTGGAGATCAAGCGGCTGCAGAAGAAGCTGGGAATCACCACTCTGTTCGTCACCCACGACCAGGAGGAGTGCTTCTCCATCTCCGACAAGGTTGCCATTATGAACCAGGGTGTGATCGAGCAGTATGATTCCCCGGAAAATATCTATAAGCGCCCTGCCACCGAATTTGTGGCACGGTTTATCGGATTTGAAAACTTCCTGGAGCTGAAGCCGGCAGGCAATCACTGCTATCAGGCATCAGATGGAAGCACATTCCGCGTGTCCATGAGCTGGGGCAATGAGCACTTTTCCGGAACCATCCGTCCGGACGATATCCGGCTGGCAGAGGACGGCCAGAAGGAGAATGTAATCACCGGAACGGTAGGGGTGCGCACCTTCCTTGGAAAGAGCTATCAGTACGAGGTGAGTACCGCAGCAGGGACCTTGAAGGTAAATATGGATACGGAGTATGCATTCCAGGAGGGCGATTCCATTCGGCTGTATCTGCCGGAGGATAAGCTGATCCTGGTAAGAAAGTAAGCTTTAAAAGTAAAGGAGAGACAATGATGAAAAAGAGAGTATTAGCATCCATTCTTTGCGCCGCTATGGTGATGACTGCATGCGGCGGACAGGCATCTGGAGACAGCGCCGGGAATTCCGGCAATGCAGGCGGACAGAACACGGAGCAGGCGGCAGGTTCCGGGGATTCCTCCAGTGCAGCAGGCGGACAGAAGCTGGTTCTTTCCACCTTCGGTTTAAGCGAGGATATCTCTGCAGAGGAGGTTTACGCGCCCTTTGAGGAGGAGTTTAACTGCGAGATCGTAACAGAAACCGGTGGAGCTAATGACCGTTACACCAAGCTGGCAGCGGACAGCCAGTCTACCATCGATGTGATCGAGTTATCCCAGGCTATGACAGCGAAGGGAATTGCAGAAGGCTTATTTGAGGATATTGATTTAAGCAAGCTGGAGAATGCAGCCGATATGATCACCGCAGCCAAGACCATGGCAGAGGAAGGACAGGGCGTAGCCTACACCATCAACAGCATCGGCATTATGTACAATCCGGATGTGGTGGATTTTGAGATCACCAGCTTTGATGATCTGTGGGATCCTCGTCTGGAGGGTATGGTTTCCATCCCGGAGATCACCACCACTTTTGGCCCGGCTATGGTATACATGGCAAGCGATCATGTGGGCGTTGATATCAAAAGCGACAACGGCGAGGCTGCCTTCCAGGCCCTTTCTGAGTTAAAGCCCAACCTGGTAAAGACCTACACCAAGTCCTCTGACTTAATTAATATGTTTACCTCTGGTGAGGTAGCGGCTGCTGTAGTAGGAAACTTCGGTGTGCCCACCATTCAGGCCGCCAATCCAAATCTGATCTATGTAAGCCCGGAGACCACCTATGCCAACTTTAACATTATCAGCATTACTAAAAACTGTAAGAACAAGGATCTGGCATATGCCTATTTAAATTACCGGTTAAGCGAAGAGCTTCAGACCAAGACCGGAAAGGCATTGAATGAGGCTCCTACCAACAGCAAGGTAACCTTTACTGAGGAGGAGGCCAAGAACATGACCTACGGCAAGGTAGCAGAGGGTGCAAAGGCGCTGGATTACTCCTTCGTGAATCCTCTGTTAAACAGCTGGATCGATCAGTGGAACCGCATCATCAACAACTAAGGAGATTTTGTGAAGGTTGATTATATCATAAAGGATGCCTGGGTCTATCAGACCTTCCGGCAATGCTTTGAAAAGAGAGAGGTAGCAGTTTCGGGGGAACGCATTTTAGCGGTTTCCCCGAAATTTGCAGGTGCATGTGAACGGATCATCGACGGCAGCGGAATGTATTTGATCCCGGGACTGATTGATATCCACATGCATATTGAAAGCTCCATGACCTATCCAAAGGAATTTTCCCGGCTTGCGCTGCAGCACGGAACCACCACCGTAGTGGCAGATGCCCATGAGATTGCCAATGTATTCGGCATGGAGGGAATCCGCTCCTTTATGGATCAGGAAACGGAGCTGGATATTTTTTATGCCATCCCATCCAGTGTTCCTGCCACTAATTGGGAGCTGGAAACGCCGGGAGCGGCCATCGGGGAGGAAGAGACCAGGCAGCTTTTGGAGGATGATCGGGTGCTGTGTCTGGGCGAGGTGATGAACTTTAGGGATCTGGTGCCGGAAGAGCCGGATGGGCTGATTTCGGAACCGGATGCTGTATTGGCTGATAAAGCCGATACAAAGACCCTTCGTCTGATCCGCTTGTGCCGCAGCCGGCGGGGGCGGGATATCCGGATCGAAGGACACTGCCCTAAGATCACAGGGATGGACTTAAATCGTTTTATCTTCGCCGGAGTGGATGCTGACCACACCCAGCAGACCCCGGAGTCGGTTCTGGAAAAGTCAGATCTGGGAATGTTTCTGGAGCTGCAGAGAAAATCTCTGACCCCGGAGGTGGTGGAGGCAGTGTGCAGCCACAGGCTGTACGAAAATGTTGCTCTGATCACAGATGATACCATGCCGGACCAGCTGCTGGAGGGACAGCTGAACCGTATTCTGCTGGCTGCCGTTCAGGCAGGAATGCCGGTTGAAAAGGCCATTTACTGCGCCACCTATACACCAGCCAGGCGGATGCACTTAGATGACCGGGGAATAATCGGGCCGGGAAAGCTGGCGGACTTCCTGCTGCTGCAGGATCTGGATACCTTCCGCCCGGCTGCCGTAGTCAAAAGCGG
>JAUNOF010000053.1:0-13097 GCA_030537215.1 Lachnospiraceae bacterium | reverse complement strand
GTTGTTTGCTGCCGGTACCATATTTCCGCCCCATTTTTATCATTCCGTGCATTGCCGCGGGGCAGTGGCTTCTGACTTTATCCTGAAGGCAGGAAAGGCCTGCACCAGTGTCCTGGCCAATGTGATCCGGATCGGCACCTTCGGAACGGCCACAGAGCTGATTAGGCGGAGGATCCCTGTAAGAGACGGAATCATCTGCTGGCAGGAGGCAGGGCTCTGTCTGGCTGTGATTTTCGAGCGGCATGGCAGAAACGGAAATATTGCAGCCGGGCTGGTGGAGGGAGCCTTCCGGAAACCGGGAGCAGCGGCCACCACCTGGTCCCATGACAGCCATAATCTTCTGGTGCTGGGAAATTCTCCAGAGGATATGGTGATTGCTCAGAATCAGGTCATAGCCCTTCAGGGGGGATATGTGGTTGCAGCAGAAGGAGCGGTAGCTGCGGAGGCCCCATTACAGGTAGGAGGCATCATCAGTGATGCTCCCCTTGAGAAGCTGGCCAAGGACCTTGGCAGGGTGCGGGGGATGATGGCTGCGCTGGGATATGAAAATAACAATGAGATCATGTCCATGTCTACCCTGGCGCTTCCGGTTTCTCCCGCTTTCAAGCTGACGGATTACGGGCTTGTGGACGTAAAAACACAGAAAAAAGTGGCATTGATCGCAGAGGAGTGCTTGGATTTATGAAAACAATAATGATCAATGGAATCGTGCTGACCATGAACCAGAGCATGGACTGGTATCCAGACGGATATGTGATGTTTGAGGAAAATAAAATTTTGCAGGCAGGCCCTATGGAGGAGATCCAGCCTCTTCTGAAATCCGTTTGCGACACTGAATGGGGAAAATTGGAAATAAAAAAGAAACATGCTGCGGAGGAATACCGTATTGTGGATGCCGCACGCGGCATCATCATGCCAGGCATGATAAATACCCATTGTCATTTGGGCATGATACCCTTCCGCGGCCTGGGGGATGACTGTAAGGACCGCCTGCGTGTGTTCCTTCTTCCCATGGAGCAGCAGGCCATGGATGCTGAAATGGCAGCTCTTTCCAGCCGGTATGCAGTCTGCGAGCTTCTGCTGGCAGGAGTCACCACTGTTTTCGACATGTATTATTTTGAGGGTGAGATTGCCAGGGTCATGGATGAGATGGGGATTCGGGGAATTGCCGGGGAGACCGTTATGGAGCAGGGAGCCTGTGATGCAGCGTCAGTGGAGGAGGCCATTGCCTACGGGGAAGCGATGATGAAGGAGTACCAGCATCACCCCAGGGTATCCTGCTGCCTGGCGCCTCACGGCACCACCACCTGCAGTCCGGAAACGTTGAAAAAGGTTTACCAACTGGACCGGAAGTACAAGGTTCCGTTCACCCTCCACACAGCGGAGATGGATTATGAAATGAGAGAGCTGGAAGAGAAGTTTGGCTGCACTCCTGTGGAATTCCTGGATCAGATCGGCGTGCTGGGACCATCAACCCTGGCAGCACACGGTATCCATCTGTCAGAGTCGGATATCCTGCTGTTAAAGAAGCGGGGAAGCAGCGTTTCCCACTGTATTGCTTCCAATACCAAGGCAGCGAAAGGCGTGGCTCCGGTGCTTTCTATGCGGAAGCATCAGATTCCAGTAGGACTTGGCACCGACGGACCGGCCAGCGGCAACACATTGGATTTGTTTACTCAGATGCGCTTCTGTGCCAATTTTCACAAAAATGAGAATCGGGACCGGGGCGTTCTTCCGGCAAAGGAGATCGTGGCCATGGCTACCATCGGCGGAGCAAAAGCCCTGGGGCTGGATGGCATCACCGGTTCTCTGGAGCCAGGTAAGGAAGCAGACCTGGTGCTGGTGGAAACAGATTCTGCCAACATGTTCCCTGTTTACGATCCCTATTCCGCACTGGTCTACAGCGCCGGAAGCTGGAATGTAAAAGAGGTATATGTGGCAGGCAGGCAGCTTGTGGCGGAAAAGCAGTTGGCCTGCGCAGATTTAAGAGAGATCCGCAGGCAGCTTGCAGAGAAGATGAAAGAGTCCGCATTTGGCGCTATGAAGGAGCTGACCAGACCGGGCGAATCGGCAAATGAAGGAATCAAAAAATAAATATCTTAGAAAATCTGTGGACTTTTAGAAGGAAACATGCTATACAGTCTTTAGACTCGCGATTATTTCAGGGTGTTGCATCACTCAGCAGGAGATAGATTCTGAGTGAGCGTTGCAGCACCCGTTTTTCTTGTTCCATAATCCATAAGGAGGCAGAATGTGAAGAAATATATCATCAGACGGATTTTGATATCTTTTATTACCCTTTTGACGATCCTGCTGATCCTGTTTATCCTGATGCAGATGATGCCAGGCTCTCCCTTCCACGACGAAAAGCTGAGCCAGGAGCAGCGCATGGTTCTCTATGAGAAGTACGGCCTGGACCAGCCGGTGCTTGTCCAGTTTTTTCATTATGTGGCAAACATGCTGAAAGGCGATTTTGGAGTCAGCTACAGCATTTCCAAGGATACTCCCATCTCTCAGCTGGTTCAGACACGTCTTCCGGTTTCCATGGGGATCGGCGGATTTGCCGTTATCCTGGGGGCTGCAGCGGGGATGATTCTGGGAATGACGGCAGCGCTTAAAAATGGCACCTTATGGGACACTTTTGCAACCTTGGTTTCAGTAATCGGCGTGTCTGTGCCATCTTATGTGTTTGCACTGGTATTAAGCTATACTCTGGGCTTTAAGCTGGGCTGGTTTCCCATGCTTTACAAGGAAAAGCTGGCTATAAGCTCCAGCATCCTGCCTGGTATTGCATTGTCCATGTTTACCATGGCCAGCATTGCACGGTTTACCAGGAACGAGATGCTGGAGGTTCTGGGAAGTGATTACATGCTGCTGGCAGAAAGCAAGGGAATCTCCGGTCCGGCTCTGATCCTTCATCACGCCCTGCGAAATGCCATGATTCCCATTATTACGGTTCTGGCGCCGCTGATGGTTGATCTGATGACTGGATCCCTGGTGGTGGAGAAGATCTTTTCGATTCCCGGTGTGGGCAGCCTTCTGGTCAATGCCATCCAGTCCAATGATTATAATGTGGTGATGGCGCTGAGTTTTATTTATTCGGCTATGTATATCGGCGTGATGCTTGTGGTAGATATCGTTTACGGAATCATGGACCCCAGGATCCGGCTGTCTGGGGCGGGGAAGCCATTCAAATAAGTTTGTGCAGTTACAGGGAAGGAGACTGATGGCATGAAATTAAGAGCATCTGCGGCAGATACCGGTTCAAAACAGCAGGCTGCCTATGTGCCGGTGGATTCGGACTTTCGCTTTAAGGAGCCTGACAGCAGGATTACCGTGGATACCGGCTTTTCAACGGAAAGCTTCTGGAAGGATGCCTGCATTCGGTATATCCAAAAGCCCGGCGCAGTGATCGGCCTGGTTTTGATCCTGCTGATCTCTGTCATGGCGGCAGTGGGACCGGAAATGAATCCATTTACCTATTCGGAACAAAATCTCAGTCAGAAAAACTTTGCCCCTCGGGTAAAGGGACTGGAAAATCTGGGAATATTTAGCGGGAATGAGCGAGTCAAAACCGGAACTGGCAGCAAGCTTATTAATCAATATGAAGCAAACGGGCTGGAGGATGTGTATTATTGGTTTGGAAGCGACAACTTTGGCCGGGATATCTGGACCCGCACCTGGTCCGGCACACGGGTTTCCTTGATCATTGCAGCTGCCGCAGCAGTTATTGATATGGTGATCGGCATGAGCTATGGTCTGATCTCCGGATATTTCGGCGGTGCTGTAGATATGATCCTGCAGCGGATTCTGGAAATTGCAAACGGTATTCCCAGGCTGGTTATCATAACACTGCTGCTGCTTGTGCTTCAGCCCGGCATGTTTACCATCATCCTTGCCCTGATCCTGACGGAATGGATAGGGATGAGCCGGATTGCCAGGGCTCAGATGCTGAATATCAAGGAGCAGGAATTCGTCCTTGCCTCCAGAACCTTAGGAGCTGGCAGCTTTTTTATTATTTTCCGGCAAATCCTGCCCAATATCATGGGGCCGGTGATAACGCAGGTCGTGCTTTCCATTCCTACTGCCATTTTTACAGAGGCATTTTTAAGCTTTATCGGACTGGGGATTCCGGTGCCTGGGTGTTCTCTTGGCTCCCTGATCTCTGACGGCTTTCACAGCTTTACTACCCATCCGTATCAGATTATCCCGCCGGTGGCAGTAATGGCGCTTTTGATGCTTGGCTTTCATCTGGCAGCAGATGGCCTGTGGGAAGCATTTAACCCGAAACGGAAAGAAAGGTGATAGATGATGACAGAAGGAAACCAGCAGGCGTTTGAGAACCGGCTGCAAAAAGAGAAAAAACCGTGTATTCTTCAGATTCGGGATCTTACGGTCAACTTCCAGACCAGCGCAGGTCCGGTCCATGCTGTCCGAGGGATGGAGCTTGACCTGCACAGAGGCGAGACGGCTGCCATCGTCGGTGAGTCCGGCTCCGGCAAATCCGCTGCCATGAAGGCAGTTGCAGGGATTCTGCCGGGCAATGCTGTTGTAGAAAGAGGAAGAATTGAATTCCGTTATCATCATGAGGACGGCAGCCCGGAGACGGCAGACATTCTGACCAAGGATAAAAAGTGGATTCGCAGGCATATCAACGGAAAACGGATCGCCATGGTATTCCAGGATCCTATGACCAGCTTGGACCCTACCATGTCCATCGGAAAGCAGATCATGGAGGGGATGCTCTGGCATTTTAAGCTTTCGAAGAAGGAGGCATGGAATCGGGCTGTGGAGCTGTTACAGGAGGCTGGAATTGAGGATGCCCAGAGGCGGATGAAGCAGTATCCCCATCAGCTTTCCGGCGGTATGCGTCAGCGTGTGGTCATTGCCATCGCTCTGGCATGCGATCCGGATGTGCTGATTTGTGATGAGCCTACCACAGCTCTTGATGTAACCATCCAGGCAAGGATCCTGGAATTAATTCAGAGGATCCAGAAGGAGAGAGGAATCTCCGTCATCTATATCACCCATGACCTGGGAGTGGTGGCGAAGGTGGCCGATTCGGTTCATGTTATGTATGCAGGCAAGGTGGTGGAGAGGGGAACGGTCAATGAGATTTTTTATGATCCCCGTCATCCCTACACCTGGGGACTTTTGTCGGCGATGCCGGATCTGGAAACGGAGGATGTGCGTCTTTATACCATTCCAGGCCCACCTCCGAACCTGCTCCTTGAAAGGAACAAAGATGCGTTTGCCCCCCGAAATCCCTATGCTTTAGTGGTGGATGATAAGGCGGAGCCTCCTATGTTCCGGATCACAGATACTCACTATGCAGCCACCTGGCTGCTAGACCCGAGAGCGCCGAAGGTGGAGATGCCAAAGGAACTTAAGGCACGGATCAGGCGGATGAAGAAGGAGGCAGAGAGACAGGATGGCAGCAGATTATAATGCAGAGCCTCTTTTAACAGTAGAAGGATTAACTCAGGCATTTCCAGTCAGAACAGGTGATGTTGTGAATGCGGTGGAAAATGTGTCCTTTCAGATCTATCCAGGGGAGACCTACGGGCTGGTAGGTGAATCCGGCTCCGGAAAATCCACCATTGGAAGAAGCATTATCCGGCTGTACCGCCCAACCGCAGGAAAGATCTGGTTTCATGGGATGGACATCAGCGGCAAGATGAGCCGGAGTACCCAGAAAGCTTTGCGGACTCAGATGCAGATGATCTTTCAGGATCCCATGGCCTCCCTGAATCCTAGAAAAAGGGTAGGGGATATCATTGGGGAAGGACTGGATATTCACCGCACTTGCAGATCTGCCGGAGAGCGGGCATCCAGGATCCGGGAGCTGCTGATCCAGGTAGGACTGGAGCCGGGGCATGCAGGCCGGTATCCCCATCAGCTTTCCGGAGGTCAGCGTCAGCGGGTGGGGATTGCCAGAGCGCTGATTCTGGATCCCAAGCTGATCATTGCGGATGAGTGTATCTCGGCTCTTGACGGATCGATACAGGCCCAGGTGGTAAATCTGATGAAGGAGATCCAGGAGAAGACAGGAACCGCATATCTTTTTATTGCCCATGACCTTTCCATGGTAAAATATATTTCTGACCGGATCGGCGTACTTCATTTGGGACATCTTTTGGAGACCGGAACGACAGAGGAGATTTTTAAGAACCCCATCCATCCCTATACCAGAAGTCTTTTATCTGCGATTCCGTCACCCAATCCATTGGTGGAGAAGAACCGGGCGGCAGAGCGATATGATTACAGAACCTCCGGCATTGATTATAATCTGGGGACAGATCATCTGGTTTCCGGAAGCCATTATGTGAAATGCACCGATGAGGAATGGGAACAATGGAAACAATGGAAACAAAAAGCGGATTCTGAATATTTTGTTGACATTTCCTGCAGGAATCGTTAAAATGGTTTCAAACGGTACTGCAGGTTAGCTGCCTGTCCTTGAGAAGTATACAAGGACAGGCTTTTTATGTCGAGAGGCTTGTAAATTGTAACTGTGAACCGTTACCCCAGAAAAAATCAGGAGGAAGGATATGGAATATCAAGACCAGCCCCATAAGCGGCGTGTCCGCTACAAAGGAACTCACCCGAGAAATTTTCAGGAGAAATATAAGGAGCATCAGCCGGAAAAGTATGCCGACACCATTGAGAAGGTGATCCGAAAGGGAAGCACGCCGGCTGGTATGCATATCTCCATCTGCGTTCAGGAGATTCTGGATTTCCTTCAGATCAAGCCGGGCCAGATCGGATTGGATGCTACCCTAGGCTATGGAGGCCACACATCCCACATGCTGAAATGTCTGGAATCCCAGGGGCATATTTATGGGCTGGATGTAGATCCCATCGAAATTAAAAAGACGAAAGCCAGGCTGGAGGCCATGGGCTACGGCCCGGATATCCTGACGGTGCGGCAGATCAACTTTGCCCATGTGGATCAGGTGGCGGCAGAGGCTGGGCTGTTTGATTTTATCCTGGCAGATCTTGGGGTATCTTCCATGCAGATCGATAACCCGGACCGGGGCTTTTCCTTTAAACATGATGGCCCCCTGGATCTGCGTCTGGATCCGGAAAAGGGCGTGTCAGCGGCAGAGCGGCTGAAGGAGATTACGCAGGAGGAGCTGGAAGGAATGCTGTGGGAGAATTCCGATGAGCCCTATGCCAGAGAGATTGCCAGAGCGGTAATGCAGGAGCTGAAAAAGGGACGGGCCGTGGACACCACCACCAGACTGAAACAGGTGATTGAGCATGCCCTGTCTTTTCTGCCGGAGAAGGAGCAGAAGGAGGCGGTGAAGAAGTCCTGCCAGAGAACCTTTCAGGCGCTGCGGATCGATGTGAACTGTGAATTCGAAGTGCTGGAAGCCTTTTTGGACAAGCTTCCTTCTGTCCTGGCGCCAGGAGGAAGAGTGGCGATCTTAACCTTTCACTCCGGTGAGGACCGAATGGTGAAAAAATCCTTTAAGCGGTTCCGGAAAGAAGGGCTTTACAGCCAGATCGCAGAGGATGTAATCCGTCCTTCCGCCCAGGAGTGCGCCAGAAACAGCCGTGCCCGTTCGACTAAGATGCGGTGGGCGATCCGGGCGTAAAGGAACAGCTGCGGGGGATTCGAACCTCACGGCAATGAACCCATAGCACATCAGTATAGTTACGGAGGATAAGATGAAGGTAATTCATTGGATCAAGACCCATCGGTACTGCCTGGCAGGGCTGTATCTGTTTGTATTTTTGCTGGGATTTTTTCTGCTGGAGGTATTCATCTCAGAGCCGAAATATATCCTTCACTGCTGGATCGACGACCTGATCCCCTTTAATGAATGGTTTGTGATTCCCTACTTTTTATGGTATGCCTGGGTGCCGGTATTCCTGATTTTTTTCATGATTCGAGAAAAGGATTCCTACCTGCGGCTGTGCTTTATCATGTTTACCGGGGCAACGCTGGCGCTGATGATCTATTTCATCTGGCCCAACGGCCTGGATCTGCGGCGGGAGATCACCAGCACCAATTTCTGCGCAGAGATTGTCCGCTTTTTAAGAGGGATTGACCCGCCCTGCAATGTATGCCCCTCTATTCATGTGTCCAGCACCGTATCCATTCATAAGGTGATCGGCCATTCGCCGTATTTTAAAGAAAACAGAACAATCAAACTGCTGTCCTGGATTGTGACGCTGTCAATCTGCATTTCTACCATGTTTATTAAGCAGCATTCGGTCATTGATGTGGTCTGCGGCTGGGGAATGACAGAAGTGCTGAGCGCAGCGGCTTATTACAGAAAATTGAAATCTTAATTTGGCAACGTAACAATTACCTGAATTGAAACCTGTCAGTACGCAGGGAGGTCTCCCGTTTCGATATCACAGAATATAGAAGCGGGAGACTTTTTACGAGTATAGCAAGATGATATTTCACAAAACTTTCACATTTTCCCTCTTGCATCTTCTATGTTCTTCCGCTATAATGCGTATATTAATTAAATAGTTAGCTAACTATTAACTATTTAATTAATAAATCCGCGATGGAGAAATCGGGAGATCCTGACCAGAAGCGGAAATTCAAAAAAGAAAAAGGAGGAACCGTATGTTCGGATGCTGTCAGGAACCCAACACACCTGGCCACCGCGTTATGAAGCTGTTTGGAAAAGTTACCCGGATGCAGCGGAGCGTAATTTCCAGCCGCGTGAAGCAGACCGGAGTTTACCGCAGCCAGCATCAGATCCTGATGTATATTGCTTTGAATCCGGATGCCTCTCAGAAGGACATTGCCAGGATGCATGAAGTTTCCACTGCTACCATCGCCGTTTCGCTGAAGAAGCTGGAAAAGGGCGGCTACATCCGCCGGGTGGTGGACACTCTCGATAACCGCTGCAACCGCCTGCAGGTAACGGAGAAGGGGCGTCAGGTGGTGGATCAAAGCCATGCGATCTTTTTGAAAACAGAAATGGAAATGTTTGGCGGATTTACGGAAGCTGATTTTCGGACATTGGAAGGATTGCTGACCCGTATGTACCGCAATATGGAACAAATGAATGGAGGAGACGGCAAAGAAAGGGATACAGATGAAAAACAATTGGATGAGAAAGAGAGGGATTTGACGTGAAGCGATATAAAAAATATATCAGTCCATACCTTAGCGCCTTCATTTTGGGGCCCCTTCTGATGCTGACGGAGGTGGCGGGAGAGATTATGCTTCCTAAGCTGATGTCTCTGATTATTAATAACGGAGTGGCCAACCGGGATAACCGGTATATTGTAACCATTGGACTTTTGATGGTGCTGACTGCTGTGGTAATGGCGTTAGGAGGGATCGGCGGCGCTTATTTCAGCGCCAAGGCATCCATCTCCTTTACCAGTGACCTGCGTCAGGATTTGTTTGTTAAGGTGCAGAAGTTTTCCTTTAAAAATATTGATGATTTTTCTACCGGTTCTCTGGTGACCCGTTTGACCAACGATATTCAGCAGATTCAGAACGTGATCATGATGGGGCTCAGGCTGATGTTCCGGGCGCCGGGCATGTTTATCGGCGCGCTGATCATGGCATTTCTGATGAACGCCAAATTAGCTGCAGTGATTCTGGTTGTGATCCCCCTTCTGACGCTGGCGATCGCTCTGATTTTAAAGACTGCCTATCCCAGATTCCAGGCGATGCAGCGGAGTATTGACCATTTGAACAATGGGATTCAGGAAGCGCTGACCAATGTGCGGGTAATCAAATCCTTCGTCCGTGAGGATTATGAGGAGAAGAAGTTTCAGAAGGCGAATGACGATCTTAAGGAAGCCAGCATGCGTGCGTTAAAAATCGTGATCGCAACCATGCCGGTGATGACGCTGGCAATGAATGTTACCACCCTGGCGGTTGTCTGGTACGGCGGAAATATTATCATTGCCGGAAATATGCAGGTAGGCGATCTGACTGCCTTCACCACCTACATTGTACAGATCCTGATGTCTCTTATGATGCTTTCCATGGTGTTTCTGCAAAGCTCCCGCGCCATGGCCTGCGTGAAGCGTGTGAATGAGGTTATGGATGTGAAGATCGATTTAACGGATCAGGAGGCAAAGCAGCCGGACCGGAAGGTGACAGAGGGAAGAGTAGAGTTTCGGGATGTCTGTTTCGCTTACGGCGGACAGAAGGACAGTCTGGTGCTGGAGCACTTGAACTTTATCGCGGAGCCGGGACAGACCATTGGAATCATCGGTTCCACTGGAAGCGGAAAGACCTCACTGGTACAGCTGATTCCCAGATTGTATGATGTGACCTCCGGTCAGGTGCTGGTGGATGGAGTGGATGTGCGGGATTATTCCCTGCGCCACCTGCGGAATGGTGTGGGCATGGTGCTTCAGAAGAATGTGCTGTTTTCCGGCTCCATCGAGGAAAACCTGCGCTGGGGTGATGAGGAGGCATCTATGGAGGAATTGAAATCAGCCGCCGACAGCGCCCAGGCGGACGGCTTTGTGACAGCATTTCCAAAGGGCTACGATACGGAGATGGGACAGGGCGGATCTAATGTTTCCGGCGGCCAAAAGCAGCGTCTCTGTATTGCAAGGGCGCTGTTAAAGAAGCCGAAGATCCTGATTTTGGATGACAGCACCAGCGCGGTGGATACGGCTACTGAGGCAAAGATCCGGGAATGCTTCCGGACAGCTTTGAAGGATACCACGAAATTTATTATTGCCCAGCGGATCGGCTCTGTGGAAAATGCGGATCAGATCATGGTGCTGGATGACGGGAAAATCCTGGCTATCGGTACCCATGAGGAGCTGCTGCGCTCCTGTGAGGCATATCAGGAGATTTATTATTCTCAGAAGGATCGTGAGAAGGAGGTGAGCGCCTGATGGATATGGAGAAGAGAAAGAGAAGCTTAAAACGAAGATATGGAAATCTGGCAGCTACTGCTCCGGCGCAGGGCGGTCCGGGACCTGGAGGCCCTGGAGGCCCGAGACGGATGGGCGGCCCGAAGGGAATGCCGAAAAACACAAAGCAGACAATCAGCCGCCTGATGCATTATCTGGATGCCGATAAGGGAAAAACGATTCTGGCTCTTTGCTGCGTGATCATTAATACCTTTGCCACCCTGGCCGGGTCCTATATGCTGCGTCCGATTATCAATACCTATATCGCCCCTACGGACGGAAGCCGCGGCGACGCAGCGGGGCTGGCCCGCGGGCTGACTCTGATGGCCGTGATTTACCTGGCTGGGGTTTTAGCAAATTATTTTCAGGCAAAGATCATGCTGACGGTAGCCCAAAACGCCCTTCAGAGACTTCGAAATGATCTGTTTACCAAGCTGCAGACTCTGCCGGTCCGCTACTATGATACCAACAGCAACGGCGATATTATGAGCCGGTTTACCAATGATGTGGATACTATCGGCAATATGCTGAGCAGCACCCTGGTGCAGCTGTTTTCCGGTGCTCTGAGTCTGGTGGGAACCCTGCTTCTGATGCTTTATACAAATATTTATCTGACTGTAGTGACTCTTGTGATGATTCCCCTGATGATGAAGGCAGGAGGAGCGGTGGCAGGACGGAGCCAGAAGTTTTTCTCCGCTCAGCAGTATTCTTTGGGCGCATTAAACGGCTATGTGGAGGAAATGATCACAGGACAGAAGGTAGTTAAGGTGTTTTGCCATGAGGATGTGGCAGAGGAGGAATTCCATATCTTAAATGAAGAGCTGCGGGATAACCAGATCCGGGCTCAGTTTTTCGGCGGCATTATGGGGCCGGTGATGGGTAATTTAAGCCAGGTGAACTATTCCCTGACTGCCTGTCTGGGAGGCCTGCTGTGCGTGCTGAAGGGTTTTGATGTGGGAGGACTTACTGTATTTTTAAACTTTTCCCGTCAATTTTCCAGGCCCATTAATGAGATCTCCATGCAGATCTCCAATGTGTTCTCCGCCCTGGCCGGAGCTGAGCGTGTGTTCCGGGTTATGGATGAGGAGCCGGAGCCGGCTGACGCGCCGGACGCCAGGGTACTGGAGCCTATGGAAGGCCATGTGATCCTGGATCATGTAACCTTTGGCTATGTGCCGGAAAAAACCATTCTGAAGGATGTGAGCCTGTACGCAAAACCAGGCCAGAAGATTGCGTTTGTAGGCTCCACCGGAGCAGGAAAGACTACCATTACCAATCTGATCAACCGGTTTTACGACATTCAGTCCGGCACCATCACCATCGATGGTGTGGATATCAAGAAGATCAGCCGGGAGAACCTGCGGAAAAACATTGCCATGGTGCTTCAGGATACCCACCTGTTTACCGGAACCGTCCGGGAAAATATCCGGTACGGCCGACTGGACGCCACGGATGAAGAAGTAATCCAGGCAGCAAAAACGGCATCCGCTCACTCCTTTATTATGCGTCTGCCCAAGGGCTATGACACCATGCTGGAGGGTGACGGCTCCAACTTAAGCCAGGGCCAGAGACAGTTGTTAAATATCGCCAGAGCCGCTATCTCCAAGGCTCCCATCCTGATTCTGGATGAGGCTACCAGCTCGGTAGATACCCGTACAGAAAAGCATATTGAGCACGGCATGGACCGGCTGATGGCAGACCGTACCACTTTCGTGATCGCTCATCGTCTGTCCACCGTCCGCAATGCAAATGCCATCATGGTCCTGGAAAACGGTAAGATCATTGAGCGCGGTGATCACGATGATCTGGTCGCACAAAAAGGGCGTTATTACCAGCTGTATACCGGTCTGTCGGAGCTGGATTAATAGTTTTTTCTAATAAAAATAAATTAGATATATTAATAAAAAGTGACAGGACGATGAAATTGGAAAATAACTGGTGAAAAAATAAATAAAATTTTCACAATGTTGGAACGCCCCATATTTTCCTAAAGTTATCTGAAAGTTACAGGGGATTGGAAGAAAAAACCAAGAAAATTTTCAAAAAATAAGGGGCGCCAAAGCAGGAAATCAAAAAAAGTCCGATTAAATTTAGAAGGAAATGTGTAGTAATTTTTCCTAAATTTTAATCGGACTTTTTGTTTGTTTTTCCAAAAAAACAATCTGGGACAGGCGCTGTTTTAAATTGTGTATGTTTTAACAAAAGAAGAAAAAATTACTGGTTCAAAGACGACA
>JAUNOF010000216.1:1784-3675 GCA_030537215.1 Lachnospiraceae bacterium | reverse complement strand
ATCAGATGGACGGCGCGAAAAGCGCGCCTTTTATCGAAAGATGCTTGCGCATCTTTCGATAAGCTATATAAGCATGATGCATCAAAGTTCTATAGAGAAAGGTGGGATTCCCATGCCAATTGACAAAAAACTGGTATCCGGCAACACATCGATGCTTCTTCTGCAGCTCCTGTCCGAAAAAGACATGTATGGATATGAGATGATCGAAACCCTGGAACAGCGGTCTCATTCTGTTTTCCAGCTGAAAGCCGGAACCCTCTATCCGCTGCTTCACACATTAGAGTCTCAGAGTTACCTGACCGCCTATGAAAAAGAAATCCAGGGAAAGGTTCGCAGATATTATCGGATTACAAAGGAAGGCCGGAAGGCATTGAACAAGAAAAAGGAGGAATGGTCTGACTATACAGAGGCTGTTTCCCGGGTGATAGGAGGTACCGCCTATGTCAACGGATAACAGCCAGCAAAAGCAGGATCAAAAACTTACCGCAGAGGAGTACCTTTCCGCATTGACCAGACAGATCCGCAGCAAAAAAGCCCGTTTTATGGTGAAACGTGAAATTCAAAATCACATAGAAGAGCAGATTGCAGCCTATCAGGATGCCGGCATGACATCAGAGGAAGCTGCCCGGCAGGCCATCCTCCAGATGGGAGATCCTGTTTCCGTTGGAATCGATATGGATCGAATCCATCGGCCACGAGCAGGCTGGAGAATCATTGGCATCATCCTGCTGATCAGTCTTCTGGGACTTTGGGCGCAGTATTTCTTTTTCTACCGCTTTGCCGATGATCTGCAGCTCTACCAGGTTTTATCCCATAAGCCTGCTGTTGTATTTTTACGCCAATGTCAGTTTACCCTGATGGGGTTTGCTGTTATGATCCTGGTCTATCTGGCAGATTACAGCATACTGGGAAAATACGGTAAGCAACTGGGATTTTTATTTCTCTTCAGCCTGGTAATCCTATGCTGTCTCCCTTTTCTTCCCATTATAAACGGATCACATTGGTACCTGAAGTGTATCTTGTACCTGTTTGTTCCATTATTCGGCGGTATATTATATCAATACCGCAATACCAGTTTCTATGGTATCGCCAAAAGTCTGCTGTGGCTGTTAGCTGCCTTTTACGTAGGTGTGGAATGGGTAGGCGGCGGCCTGGGTGTGACTCTTGATATGACAGCAGTATGTTATCTGTTATTGCTGCTTGCCGTGAAAAGGGGATGGTTTTCTTCTGCAAAAAAAGCACCGCAAATGCTGGCGGCCATCCTGCCTCCAGCCCTGGTATGCTTATGGAAGCTTTACCGTTTAGCGCCTTATCAGCTTATGCGGGTGCAAGCGCTCCTGCATCCGGATGAATATGCTTCGGAAGGTGCATTTCTCCTGACAACGGCGCGCAGAATGCTGTCTCATCTCAGCCTGTCCGGTTCAAACTGGAAATACCTGCTGGAAAACCAGCAGCTTCCCATGCAGCAGCTTCCGGGAGTTTCCTGCGATTTTATCGCGCTTCAAATTGCAAGTATCGGAGGAATTGCTTCTGCGGCTCTGGTGATTCTGATCCTTGGTCTCTTCTATCTCTACTTGACGCGCATGGTGCTTCGGCAGAAAAACCAGCTTGGACAACTGATCGGCGTTGGGTGTATTTTGGTTTTTCTATTGGAAACCGTTCGGAATCTGCTGAATAATTTCGGCTTCTACACCATGTCCACCGGAGGCCTTCCCTTCCTTTCCTATGGAAGAAGCCACACCATTATGCTCTATGCCCTTCTCGGTGTACTGCTCAGCATTTACCGATACCAGGATTTAACTTGGGAAACAAAGCCTGCTCCATCTCCTGAAAACTCCCTGGTGCTGCTGAAATTGGGGAATTGCCGTCTTCGGCTGGAATGGATGGAAAA
>JAUNOF010000216.1:0-1684 GCA_030537215.1 Lachnospiraceae bacterium | reverse complement strand
ATTTTTCATACTGCCAGCCAATCACTGCTTATCCCAGGTTAATTCTAAATACAAATCCTTATACTGCTTTGCAGAATGATCCCAGGACAAATTTTTATCCATATCTCTCTGGACCATTTCATCCCAGCACCAGCGATTGGTAAAATACAATGTTTTCGCCCGGTTGATTGCATCTAACAGCAGACCTGCATCATAATTGTCAAAGGTAAAGCCATTTCCTGTATTAGCATACATATTGTACGGTTCTACCGTATCTTTCAATCCGCCGGTCTCGCGAACGATGGGAACGGTACCGTAATGCATCGCAATTAACTGGGTTAACCCACAGGGCTCAAACTGGGACGGCACCAGCAGCGCATCTGCACCTGCGTAAATTCTGTGGGCTCTTGTTTCGTCATACATGATATTGGAACAAATATTTCCCTTATAAGCATTTTCATAATATCTAAAGGAATCTTCATAAACAGGCTCCCCGGTACCAAGCACAACGATCTGTGTGTGCTCATCCATGATCTGCGGGATAATGGAATTAACCAGATCCAGTCCTTTCTGATCGGTCAGTCGTGAAATTAATCCGATGACAAATTTATGGTCATCCTGAACCAGTCCCAATTCTTCCTGCAGGCTGCGTTTGTTTTCCTTTTTCTTATCCAGCACATTTGTGATATCATAATTTGCATACAGCCTGGAATCTGCAGCTGTGTTCCAAATGTCATAATCAATTCCATTTACAATGCCTCTTAATTTGCCGGAATGATACCGTAAATGGGCGTCCAGCTTTTCTCCGTAGTACGGCGTTTGGATCTCTCCTGCATACGTATTGCTGACTGTGGTAATGACATTGGAATAGGTCAATCCGCCCTTTAACATGTTGGCGTCTTCATAGCCTTCCTTTAATGCATCCTTATTAAATACATATTCCGGCAGGCCTGACCAGTAGCGGATGGTCGGGATATTGTAGATTCCCTGGAACCGTAAATTGTGGATCGTCAGGATCGTCCTGGCGGAAGACAGCTTTGTGCGCTCAAACATGGTCCTTAAATACACAGGAACCAAAGCTGCCTGCCAGTCATGACAATGGATAATATCCGGAATCCAGTCCATATAGTTCAGTGCAGCCAGCGCAGCTTTTGCAAAGTAACAATATTTCGGAATGTCATCAATCAGATTGGTATATGGATTTCCGCTGCTGAAAAATTCCTCATTATCAATGAAGTCATATACCACTCCGTCCCAGACATATTCCATGATTCCCACATAAAAGGATTTTCCATCCTCACATAGATCCATTTCAAAGGATCCCCGGTATATCATTTTTTCCTGATATTTCCATGGAATACATTTGTAGCGGGGAAGTATTACCTTCACATCACAATTCTGCTTGATCAATGCCTTGGGAAGAGCGTACATAACATCTCCCAAACCTCCGGTCTTTACAAACGGATAGCATTCGGAGCCGATGAATACAACACTTCTTCTTGGAGTTGTGTATACCTGCTGCGGTTCTTCCTGAACCTCCGGCGCAGCTTCCTCCTTTTGAACTTCCTTGACAGTATCAGCCTCTGCTTCCGCCTCTGTGACTTTCTCAGCAGCTTCCGCCTTCGGCTCCTCACCCTTTCCTTCCTCAACAACTGCTGCCTTTGGCTCTTCGCCTTTCACTTCCTCAAAGGCCTCGTCCTTCATC
>JAUNOF010000052.1 GCA_030537215.1 Lachnospiraceae bacterium | reverse complement strand
TGACTGCACTGGGGATCAGCACAGGCTTTCTGGTGGAGGAGCTGTCTCAGCTTACCGTAGATCTGGATGCTGCGGCCAGGATTCCGGTGGAAGTGGCAGAACGATACCAGATGCTTCCCATTCAGGCGGAGTCCGGCGTCCTCACAATTTTGACCAATGATCCTCTGAATTTTTACGGTCAGGAGGATATCCGGCAGATCACCGGCATGGATCTGGAGCTGCGTCTGTGTGAATCCGGACCGCTGTCCGGGGCGATCCGGTATTATTATTCAGAGATTGCTGCCAGGAAGGCGGCAAACGCAGCCAATGATTCCTCTTGTTCGCCTGATTTATTTGATTTCCAGGAACCATCCAGCGTGAGCTGGCGCAGACAAAGCGAAGTCCTGCGAAGAGGAATTGGTATTGGTGAAACAGGAAGAAAGGCAGAGTCCCCAGTGCCGGAACGGGAAGGAAGGGGCAATGACTGGTTCGGCAGCAGATTCAACAGCCAGAGCAGGGATCGGTTCAACGGCAGAACTGACAGTGGAAACAGCAGCCGGCCCAGTGACAGCGTGAACGGACAGATTACCAGCCGGCTTAACAGCGGAGCTGGCCGCAGAGACTGGTTCAGCGGCGAGGATACCAGCCAGTTCAGCGGTGTGCTTAAGGACCAGGTCAATAGCCGGCATAACGATGTGATTGAGGACAGGTTCTATAGCGGGCTGAATGGCGGGGATAATAGTCAGCCAGGCAGCGGGATTTATGGCAGATTCAAGGCATGGACAGGAGGCGGAATGGAAGATACCCCCATTATTAAGCTTCTGAATCAGTTGATCCAGCGTGCTTACCGGAACAATGCCAGTGATATTCATATTGAGCCTCACGAGAACAACACGGTTGTCCGAATGCGGATAGACGGCGCCATGAGGGAATTTGTCACCCTGCAGAAACGGGTCCATATGCCTCTGGCTGCCAGGATCAAGATATTAGGAGATATGGATATTGCGGAGCGCAGGCTTCCCCAGGACGGACACTTCCAGATGCAGATCGATGGGGAGACGGTTAATACCAGAGTGTCTGTGATTCCTACCGTGTATGGAGAAAAGGCTGTAATCCGGCTTTTATCTGGAAACCAGCCGATCCAGTATGCCGATACCTTCGGCATGAACCATGAGGATTACCAGAAGCTGCGCCAGATGCTGGATGCACCCAATGGCCTGATCTATCTCACCGGGCCTACCGGCTCAGGGAAAACCACAACACTGTATCTTGTGCTCCAGGAGCTGGCAAAACGTCCTGTCAATATCTGCACTATAGAAGACCCGGTGGAGAAAAATCTGCCGGGCATCAGCCAGTGCCAGGTCAATCAGAAAAAGGGGCTGACATTTGAGAACGGCCTTCGGGCGCTGCTGCGCCAGGATCCCGATATCATTATGATCGGAGAAACACGAGATAAGGAAACCGCTGCCATATCCGTCCGGGCCGCTATCACCGGACATTTGGTGCTGTCTACTCTTCACACAAACGATGCAGCCTCCTCCATTATCCGGCTGAAGGATATGGGCGTAGAGCCCTATCTCACAGCCAGCTCCCTGGTAGGAATCGTGGCGCAGCGGCTGCTTCGAAAGCTTTGTCCGGAATGTGCCAGGACGGTCAAGGCAGATGAGGAGGACTGGAAACTGCTGGACAGAAGACCTGCCAGGGTCCGCGTCCCTGCAGGCTGCCCTTCCTGCAATGGTACCGGATATCGGGGACGGGTGGCAGTCCATGAGATCCTGATCGTGGATAAAGCGGTGAGACGGATGATAAGTGGGGGAGCCTCTGCGGAACACATCCGGAAACATGCGATCCATGCCCAGGGAATGCGGACTTTAAAGGAATGTGCAGCTGAGCTGGTGGAGCAGGGAATTACCAGTATGGAGGAACTGAAACGGGCAGCCTACTATAATGAGATGGGGTAGCGCTATGGGAATCAGGTGCAGAGAATGCTGGAAGCAGGACGGATTTACCCTGATCGAGCTGGTGGTAGTCATGGCTCTTATGCTGTTTTTGCTGGCGGCAGGAACGTGGGGTGCAGCCGGGTATCTTCGAAATGCAGAGTTTCAAAAACAGAATGAATGTGCCCGAAGCATTTTCCTGGCAGCCCAGGCTGAGTTGACAAAGCGTTCCCAGCAGGGACAGCTTTCGGAACTGGCCGCATTATTTGCAGATGACAGGCCGCTGGATGTGGAGCAATTGATGGATGAAGACGGAAAACCAGTGGATGCCAAACAGGTGTGGACGCACCAGGAGAGCAGGATTTATGTTCTGGAGGCCAGCAGGCAAGATTATGCCCGGTACTTGGAAGGGAGTTTGGACAATGATGTCAATGCCGCCTGGAAGATACAAGCTTTGTACCAACTGATCGAGCCGTATCTGTTAGACAAGACCATACTGATGGAAGGAACCATCCGGATCGAACTGGAGCCTTCAGAAGGGCTGGTTTACGGAGTTTTATACAGCAGCCATTGGCCGGAGGGCTTTAGGGAGGCGCCGGATGATGGTTTCAGCGGCGGGGCAGGTGCAGATTCGGGAGATAGCCGGGAGATTGGTTCAGGCGCTGATTGGAGAGGCAGACAGGAGATTGGTTCAGATGTTGATTTAAGGGCTGGCAGGGCCGATATTGCGGACCGCAGCATTGAAAATCGGAAGAAGGAAATGATTGGATATTACGGAGTGGATACACTGCCTAAATCCGTAAGCGGAAAACCGGAAAAGCCAGCCATCCGCAGTCTGAAGCTTCAAAATAAAGACATGCTCTGTGTCAGCTGGCAGGTAGCTGCATACGATCTGGATAATTGGAAGAATCTGACCTATGATATCACCCTTTACAGCAGTATCCTGCAGGAGAATGGAGCGAATGAAATGGAATGGGAGGAAGCAGAGGATGAGCTGGAAATAGAAGAGGTCTGCAGGATTTCACTGAATCCCGGGCAGTCCATGGAGATTGGCGACAGGCTTTCCTACAGCGTGGGTTACGGTGGGATTCCGAAAAAGCTGACCACATTGGATTCCGGCACAGACTGCCAGGTGATACAGGCTCTTGTGACCCAGGGAGGAAGAGAAGAATGGAATTGTTTTCCCATTATTTTAGATGAGCTCCAGTATCAGATCACGTTGGTTCTGTATGATCCAAACCTGTATGGAGAGGGTGATTATGCTTTGATGGATCTGCTGGATGAAGATCAGGCAGAGCGCATTTTCTGTACCGTGATCGGGTATGGAGATGGATATGTGAGCACTTCCATGAAGGAGAGCAATCAGGTGATTTGTGATTTTTCTCAATGGACTGAGGCGGAAGCAGAGGCGGAGAATCCTGAAAACTTGGATGGGGAAGGGTCAGGCAGGAGGGACTAAGATGAGAGAAAAAATAAAAAGCAGTCCCCTGACGAATCAAAAGGGCTCTGCACTGATTGTAGTGCTTTGTGTTATGATGGTAACTGTGACAGTCAGTCTATCCCTTCTGCTGGCGGCTTCCGTTCTTACTGCCTCTGCCCGGCAATCCTCCGCCAGGGAGCAATGCCGGATTATGGCGGAATCCGTAAGCCGGAGGCTGGGGAAGGAGCTGACGGCAGAGGATTATTCTCATATCCCATCTGACAGCCCGCCTGACCACAGCCTTCGGCAGTATGTGGGAGCGTATGTCTGCAACAGGAGCAGCGGCTGGCCGGATTACAATGCCAGAGGCGGCCCGGAGCATACACTTTCCGCGGCAAAGAGAAGCTTTCAGCTCACAGATGAGGAATGGCCTGAGGAGGCCGGCACGATCACCGTCAGCCTGTACTGGGTCAATGGAAGCGGCCGGAAATGGGACGGCCGGGAAAGCTGGGAATCCTATTTTCACAGCATTGATATTGACCTGTATGTGGAAGTAACCTGTACCATCCGGCAGGAAGCCTGCACATGGACGGATATTTATTCGAAAGTAAGCAATGAGGAGGAAGGGACCTGGAAATGGTCTCGGATTGTGGAACGAGATGGAGGGGAAGGATGATGGGAAGAATGATGGAGCCAGCAGCAGTATGGCTGAAAAAACGGATAACCTTCCATCATGGGGGCAGATGGAAGCGGGAAGGCAGCACCATGGTGGAAGTCATCATCAGCTTTGCTATGCTGGTAATCGTAGCTGCCATGTTTTCCAATGTTTTTCTCCTCTGCAGCCGCATGACCCTTCAGGCTACAGCATTGATGGAAGAAAATGCCCGGTTCTGTGAGGATTATTATTTAAAAGAGAACCTTCAGACAGAGCTGATAAGGGAAGGTAGGATCCTTTTTGAGCGGATCGATGACAACCAGAAGAAAGAGGATGGGGATTTCTTTTTTGTGGAGGAGATGGAGCTGTACCGGCATACCAGCACAGAGGGCTGGCGAGGGAAACTTTATGATGTGTCAGATGGTGAGTAGAGCTTATGATTCACAGGGAAATATATCGTCAGTGGACAAAGGTATCATCGAGAGTTTCTGTGTCTGCTGACGGTATAAATGGTACGTATAAAGGGTACGAAGAGAAAGGGCAAACAGGAGCGCAGGCATCGGCAGAAGGAAGGGAATGAGGCCGTCCATGATAAGGAAGAAATGGAAAAACTGGAAAATATGGAATCTAGCTCAAAATGGCTACACCATGGTAGAGGTAATCGTCAGCTTTGCCTTGACCGGAATGTTCCTGACATCAGCCGGAATCATCCTGTCACAAAGCCTTCGGCTGCATTACCGGATGAAATCCACTATTGATGCCGTGACTGTCAGCGATATCCTGCTGGATAAGATAACCGGTGAGATCGCCGGAGCCAAAAACAGCAGATATCCAGGAAGTACCGTGATTTTGACCTCAGCAGGAAGAAATGATTGTCCTTCTATTATATTTACCAACCGGGAGGACCGTATGGTGGAAATTACCCGGACGGGGGAGGAGGGAAATCCCTACCTTCTGGTCTGGTATTATCCAACAAAATTTGATCCCAAGGAAAATCCATGGACCTACGATGAAAAGCTGTATCAGGGATTTGTAATCCAGGAACTGAACTTTGAAGCGCTGGAGGGGGAGCGTGGAATTCCCAGCAACGTGATCCGGGTCAGTCTGACACTGCATAATTCCAGGTCAGGCTTCACCTATTCCGCCAGCCGCGCGGTACCATGCTATCAGTTTGAAACGGAGGAGGATTGTGAGAGGATTCTTGTGGAGGAATAAAAAGGCAGTTACTTCACCGTCCCCATCTCCGTTAACGGCCAGTACCGGAACATAACCTTTGCAATGATCTTATCTCTCTTTACAAAGTGGTTGTTCCAATAACGGGCATCATAGGAAAAATTGCGGTTGTCACCCATCATAAAGTAGGAATCCTCAGGTACCTCAAAATGCATATCCTCCTCCGGAAGCATCGCTTCCTTTAAGTAGGGCTCCTCCAAGGGCGTTTCCGAGCCATTCAGATATACAGCTCCGTTAATAATATCTACAGTATCTCCAGGAAGGCCGATGATACGTTTCACGTAGTAGATGGATTCGTCATCCGGAAAATGGAAAATAGCAATATCCCCCCGCTCCGGATCTGAGAACCGGTACGTAAGTCGGGAGCCGATCACACGATCATCGGTCATAATCGTATTTTCCATGGAATTGCTTGGCACCTTGCTGTTTGCAATAATAAAGGTATTCAGCACAAAGGCAATACAGGCGGCGGTCAAAAGGATCTGGATCCAGCTGATGATTTCAGCCTTCAGGTTGCTGCTGGGGGTCTTTTTTTTATGGGATTTTTCTTCCTCGTGCCGGACGGGAGAACCTAATCTGCGATTTTCAGAACTCATATGATACCTATCCTCGATTTCTTTCATAGTGGCGCCTGCTCTGGCAGGCATATCCGTTTACTGAACAAAGCAAAAGCCATCTTTGGAACTTATGCTATGAAAGAGTATACTTTAGTTTCTGGTTTTCTGCAAGGACTTTTAGAAAAACATAAGAATTTTTCAAAAAATTGGAAAGAAGTCGGCTGCAAATCCGGACATTGCTTGTTTTTTTTATTGCTGTATGATAAGCTTACACTGAAAGTTACCTTGATTTTACAATAACAGGCGGCATGATTTTATTTTTTCCACTTTGGAAGGGGCAATGACGGATGGGAATTTACTTAAATGGATCAAGTGCATACACATTATACAAGAGTGAAACCACAAAACCATATTTTGTGGATAAGACACGGATGATTGCAGAGCTGATTCCTCTCGTTGAGCAGGGAGGTAACTGTATTTGTGTGACCAGGCCGCGCCGGTTTGGGAAGACCATGGCTGCTGACATGATTGCCTCTTATTTTTCCAGAGGGATGGACAGCGCAGATGTTTTTGACTCTCTTTGGATCGGAGGGGAGCCGAAGTATGAGGCACATCGGAATCAGCATCATGTGATTCAAATTTCCTTTAACAAGATTCCAAGACGATGCAAGACTTATGAGCAATACATCAGCCGAATTGAGAATCAGCTGCTGGAAGATTTGCAGAATGCTTATCCGGAGGCCGTGATTCGAGAAGATGATGCAGTGTGGGATGCGCTGCTTAAGGTGTATTCATCTGATCATACAGCAAGATTTATTTTTGTTCTGGATGAGTGGGATTTTATCTTTCACAGAAGTTTTGCGACACCGCAGGATCAGTCAGATTATATTGATTTTTTAAGCAATCTGCTGAAGAATCAGCCATATGTGGAATTTGCCTATATAACGGGGATCCTTCCCATTGCCAAGTACTCCAGTGGTTCAGAATTAAATATGTTTCAGGAGTACACGATGGCAACAAAGGGGAAATATAGTGAATATTTTGGTTTTACTGATGAAGAAGTAGATGGATTGTACCTGCGTTATCAGATGAAAACGAAGCCAGTAAATATTAGCCGTGAAGGGCTGCGATTGTGGTATGATGGATATCAGACGATACCAGGAAAACGGATGTATAATCCACGTTCTGTTATTTGCGCGTTGGGGGACAATCAGCTGGGAAGTTACTGGACCAGTTCCGGGCCATATGATGAGATTTTCTACTATATAAAACATAATGTAGCGGATGTGCGGGATGATCTGGCTTTGATGGTTTCTGGAATTCCGGTTCCGGCCAAAATTCAGGAATATGCAGCAACGTATATGAATCTGACAACGAAGGATGAGATTTTCTCAGCTATGATAGTCTATGGTTTCTTAAGCTATGAGAAAGGCTGTGTTTCCATTCCAAATAAGGAATTAATGGATAAATTCGATGAAATGCTGCGGAAGGAGCCGTCATTGGGTTATGTAAATCGTCTGGCAAAAGAATCAGAACGAATGCTGGCGGCAACGAAAGCTGGAGATACCGAAACCATGCTCCAGATTCTCGCATATGCCCATGATACGGAAATTCCTCTGCTCAGCTACAGCAATGAGACGGATCTGACAGCCGTAGTTAATCTGGTCTATTTGGCTGCCAGAGATTATTACCGGATCGAGCGGGAAGATAAAGCTGGTATTGGCTATGTTGATTTTATTTTCTATCCTGACGATTATCAGGCGGACTGTATGATCCTGGAGCTGAAGGTCGATCATACCGCACAGGAAGCCATCAATCAGATTAAGGACAGAAGGTATGCCTTGAAGTTTCGGGGAAAGATAAGCGAAGAACGTCGCTATACAGGCAGAATCCTGGCTGTGGGCATTGCTTATGACAAAGTTTCAAAGAAGCACAGCTGTATGGTAGAAGAGATAAAGCAGGAGCCGAATGTAATATGATTCAGAGAAATAAACCAATTCAGAAATCCAACAAAATAGTGATCACCAGAAAAAGCCGCCTGCTGGCGGGCTGCCTTTTTTTGGTGATTTCTTTGATTCTCCAGATCATCGCCCGCCGCGTACCGGGGTTCGGACAATGGTATGCGGTAACGATCTACCCTGTTTTCGTCCGTATCATCGGCGGATTCTTTGGATTATTTCCCTTTTCTGTGACAGAATTTGGCTTGTATGGCTTGATTCTGGGAATCATATGGTATGGAATTCTCCATATCCGAAGACCAAAGGATTTCTGTGCCACCCTTTTTCTGATCACAGCATTTCTAATCTGCTCCTATACCATAAATTGCGGAATCAATTATTACCGGAGGCCGTTTTCGGATTATTTGGATCTGGAAATCCGGGACTCTTCCGTAGAAGAACTGGAGGCACTGTGCGTATTTTTGGCAGAGCAGGTGACGAATACTGCAGAAGAGGTGGAATGGGAGGCTGACCGGGATTTTCCAGGTCAGGCAAAAGCTGATATGGAACAGATGGGAATGAGGTATCCCCAGCTGTCCGGTTTTTATCCGGTTCCCAAACCGGTGATGGTATCTGAGATCCTGTCCTATCAATCTCTCACCGGCGTGTATTCTCCGTTTACCATTGAGGCAAACTACAATCAGGACATAACAGCCTACAATATTCCCCATACCGCCTGTCACGAGCTGTCTCATTTAAAAGGCTTCATGCGTGAGGACGAGGCGAATTTTATCGGCTATCTGGCCTGTGCAGGCTCCGACAACGCCTTTTCCCGCTACAGCGGCTATCTGACCGGCTTTATCTATGCTAATAACGCCCTTTTTGGCCAGAATCCGGACCGGGCCTCAGAGCTTCACGCCAGCCTGCCGGAGTCTGTCCGAAAGGACCTTCAGGACAACAATGCCTTCTGGGATCGGTACGAGGGCAAAATATCAGAAGCGGCAACGAAGGTAAATGATACTTACCTGAAGGCAAACAGCCAGTCAGAGGGAGTAAAAAGCTACGGAAGAATGGTGGATCTTCTCCTGGCATATTACCGGGTTCGTTGAGCGAACCCGGTAATCAGATTGACGGCGCAAAAAACGCGCCTTTTATCGAAAGATGCCAGCATCTTCCGATAAGCTATATTACCGGAACCGTTGAGTGAACCCGGTAATCCAGTGGAAATAAAAGGTTAAGAATTCATTGCTATTCCAGCCATAAAATGTTAAAATAGAAATTAATGACGAAAGGGAGCAAGGGGGTATTCTCATGGACAAGAAGTTATACGATTTATTAGATTGGGCAGGAATCGAAGAGCTGATTTATTCCGAGTCATCAGATCCGCATCGTTTTCTGGGACCGCATATGACGGAGGATGGACTTTTCATTCAGGCAATCCTTCCCACAGCAAAATCGGTATCGGTAAAGCTGGCTGATGGAAAGCAGTATCCGATGGAAGATGTAGATCCAGACGGCATGTATCAGGGCGTTTTCGCTGCGTTGCTTCCGAAAAAAGCGATGGAGAGCTATGTATATGAGGTAGTTTACACCAATGATACTACAGAAGAGATCCAGGATCCGTATGCATTTGAGCCGCAGCTTTCCGACAGTGATCTAAAGAAATTTGAAGCCGGCATCCATTATAATATCTACGATAAGCTGGGTTCTCACCTGATGAAGATCAATGATGCAGAGGGTGTTTACTTCGCAGTGTGGGCGCCATGCGCCATGCGTGTCAGCGTAGTCGGTGATTTTAACCTTTGGGATGGACGCCGCCATCAGATGAGAAAGCTGGGAGATTCCGGTATTTTTGAGCTGTTTATTCCAGGTCTGAAGGAAGGCACGATTTACAAGTACGAAGTGAAGACCATGAAGGGTGAGCCCATGCTGAAGACGGATCCATACGGCAACTACAGTGAGCTTCGTCCAAATACGGCGTCTGTTGTATGGGATCTGAACCAGTATCAGTGGACGGATCAGGATTGGATGGATGCCCGTGCAAAAAATGATACCAAGGACAAGCCAGTGAACATTTACGAGGTTCATCTTGGCTCCTGGATCCGGAAGGAGATTGCAGTAAATGAAGACGGCACTTCCGTGGTAGGCTCTGAGTTCTACAATTACCGTGAGATCGCAGTAAAGCTGGCAGAGTATGTAAAGCAGATGGGATATACCCACATTGAGCTGCTTCCGGTTATGGAGCACCCGCTGGATGCTTCCTGGGGTTATCAAGTAACCGGATACTATGCGCCTACCAGCCGTTACGGTACTCCGGATGACTTTATGTATTTTATGGATTATATGCACGGACAGGGCATCGGCGTGATTCTGGACTGGGTTCCGGCACATTTCCCCAGAGATATGCATGGTCTGGCATGCTTTGACGGAAGCTGCGTCTATGAGCACGCAGATCCCAGACAGGGCGCACATCCTCATTGGGGAACCCTGATCTACAATTACGGCCGTCCAGGTGTCAGCAACTTCCTGATTGCCAATGCCATGTTCTGGGCAGATAAGTTCCATGCAGACGGCATCCGTATGGATGCAGTTGCCTCCATGCTTTATCTGGATTACGGTAAGAATGACGGCGAGTGGGTTGCCAATATGTACGGCGGACACGAGAACCTGGAGGCAGTAGAGTTCTTAAAGCACTTAAGCTCCGTATTTAAGGGCCGCAAGGACGGCGCTATCCTGATTGCAGAGGAGTCCACCGCATGGCCGCAGATCACCGGTGATGTGAAGGAAGGCGGCTTAGGCTTCGACTATAAGTGGAATATGGGTTGGATGAATGACTTCCTGAACTATATGAAGTGTGACCCATACTTCCGTAAGAATAATTATGGCGCATTAACCTTCAGCATGCTGTATGCCTACAGCGAGGATTTTGTCCTGGTATTCTCCCATGATGAGGTAGTTCACGGAAAGGGCTCCATGATCGGCAAGATGCCAGGTGAGAATCTGGAGAAGAAGGCACAGAACCTGCGTGCCGCTTACGGCTACTACATGGGCCATCCAGGCAAGAAGCTTCTGTTCATGGGGCAGGAATTCGGACAGGTTCATGAGTGGAATGAGAATGACGACTTAGACTGGGATATCCTTCAGTTCCCCGTACACAAGCAGCTTCAGGACTATGTTAAGACGCTGAATGAATTCTACAAGGCAAACCCGGCTATGTACCAGGAGGATTATTATCCGGAAGGCTTTAAGTGGATCAACTGCACCTACCACGAGGAGAGCCTTGCTATGTTCGTGCGCCAGACCAAGAAGCCGGAGGAGACGCTGCTCTTTGTCTGCAACTTTGACAATGTAGAGCACAAGAACTTTAAAGTAGGCGTTCCATTCTACGGAAAGTATAAGGAAGTGCTGAGCAGTGAAGATGTGAAGTTCGGCGGTGCAGGCGCCGGCAATCCAAGAGCAAAGACCGCAAAGGCCATCGAGTGGGATGGAAGAGATTACTCGATTGAGATCACCATCCCAGCTATGAGCGTATCCATCTTCAGCTGCACACCGATGAAGGAGCCGAAGAAGGCGGTAAAGGCTGAAGGCGCTGAGGAGAAGAAAACAGCCGGTAAGAAAACCGCTGCAAAGACTGCAGGAAAAACAGCAGCAAAAAAGACCACAGCCAAAAAGGCTGAGGAGAAAGCAGAGACAGCAGAAGCAGATGCAAAACCGGTGAAGGCAGCAAAGTCTGCGAAAGCGAAAACAACTAAGACCACAACAGGAAAATCAACCGGTACTAAGTCAACTTCTGCAAAATCAGCTGCGGCAAAATCCACCGCCGGGAAAAAGCGTACTGCCAAAGCCGCTAAGGAAGCCGTTTCTGATGAGGCTGCAGAGAAGTAATACAAAAGCAGAAAAGGAATAAGGATCCAGGTAAGTGTGAGAGAGTGGAAGCACTCTTTCACACTTACCTGTTTATAGACCAGACGTAACTGTTCAGTACCCTTACAGTTACCGCCGGACAAACAATAACGAAATAAGAGGAGGATGTGCATGCACATATTTTATGATACAGAAACAGCAGGGACAGAAGAGCTCCTGCAGGAAACCCTGGGGGTAGCCCAGGAGGTGGCGGAGGATATCCAGAAGCTGAAGCCCAATGCCATTTTAGAAACGGTAAAATCCTGTCTGCCCGGATTGATGAATCTGGGTTATCGGCTGCTGGCAGTTGCCATTATCGTGTTCATCGGCACCCGCATTATCAATTACGTGCAGAAATTTCTGTCGAAAACATTTGAACGGATGGAGGTGGAGTTAAGCTTAAGAAAGTTTCTGATCTCCCTGGCAAACGTTATGATGTATATGATGCTGATTTTGATCGCCGCGGACAAGCTGGGGATTAATCCCACCTCTGTGATCGCAGTGATCGGTTCTGCCGGTGTGGCCATCGCGCTGTCTCTCCAGGAGAGCCTTTCTAATTTTGCAGGGGGCATCGTGATCCTGATGATGAAGCCTTTTAAGGTGGGGGATTATATAGTCGCCTCCGACATGGAAGGGACTGTGACCAATATCGGGTTGATCTACACCAATCTGCTGACTATTGATAATAAATCGGTGGTGATCCCCAACGGCGGGCTGGCAAATTCCTCCATCACCAATGTAACAGCGGAAAAGCAGCGCCGTCTTGACTTTACAGTCCGTATCAGTTATGAATCGGATCTGCGGAAAGCTAAGGATATCCTGTTTGAGATTCTGGACCAGCATCCCTTAACCCAGCATGAGGAGGGGCGTATGCCGGAGGTAGTGGTGTTGGAATTGGGGGAGAGCGCCATTACCCTGTGCGGCCGCGCCTGGGTAAAGACGGAGGAGTACTGGTCATTAAAATTCAGCGTGACGGAATCCATCAAGCTGCAGTATGACCAGGCAGGAATTAAGATTCCGTACAGTCAGGTGTATGTGACCATGGAGGAGAGAACAGTAAAAAAGAATACAGATTATTGATTGAATTATGAAATCCAGCAAAAGGTTCTGAATGCGGATCGGGTGAGGCCGCATCAGAACCTTTTGCTGTAACCGCGATTAACAGTATTTAACAGGTTGCGTAAATAAAACGCCAGTAATTTCCATAAAATGTGGTTAAAATGCATAAAAACTAAAGCGATAAATCGTCAATATATCTGAAAAAAAAGAAAATCAGCAAAAACACTTGCATCATTTTGTGAAAGATGCTATTCTTTAGTTACCAGATCGGAAACGTTACCGGGATTGATACCGATATCGTTACCGAAACCGTTTTCAAATATATTTCCAATCTGCAGGCGGGCAATTACAGCGTTGTGATTCACAGGGAGCCTGTGAATCGTAATGTTACAGCAGATGGAAATGAAGAAAGAACGCGTAACTCATGAAAGGGAAGTAAAAAGGAATCAAGAAGAAAAGGAGAGAACATTATGAAAAAGAGACAATTGGCAGCATTATCCCTGGCAGCGGTGATGACAGCAGGAACCTTGGCTGGATGTGGCGGCGGAGAGAGCGCAGAGACTGCAGCGCCGAAGGCAGATGAGACCACTGCGGCAGAGGCAAAGACAGACGGCGCCGAGGCACCGGCAGCTTCTGGCGACGGCGCAGTTTACTACCTGAACTTTAAGCCGGAGCAGGCAGATCAGTGGAAGGCGCTGGCAGAGACTTACACGGAGGAGACTGGAGTTCCGGTAACTGTAGTAACAGCAGCCAGCGGTACCTATGAGCAGACCTTAAAGTCTGAGATGGCAAAGAGTGAAGCACCGACCCTGTTTCAGGTAAACGGACCGGTTGGCCTGGCTTCCTGGAAGGATTACTGCTATGACTTAAAAGATAGTGCGGTCTACAAGGATCTTTCCAGTGATGATTTCGCTCTGATCGATGAGAGCGGTGCTGTAAAGGGTATCGCGTATGTAATCGAGACCTATGGCATCATCTACAACAAGGCTTTATTAAATGACTATATCGCCATAGACGGCGCAGTGATCTCTTCTGCTGACGAGATCAACAGCTTTGATAAGCTGAAGGCAGTTGCGGATGATATCCAGGCAAAGAAGGATGATTTAGGCGTTGACGGCGCATTTACCTCCGCAGGCTTTGACGCTTCCTCTGACTGGAGATTTAAGACTCACCTGGCAAATCTTCCTCTGTATTATGAGTACAAGGCAGACGGCATCACCTCCACCGATGCAGTAAAGGGAACCTACTTAGATAACTTCAAGCAGATCTTTGACTTATATATCACCGATTCTGTATGTGAGCCTACCTTACTTTCTGGTAAGACGGGAAGCGATGCTGCGGCAGAATTTGCATTAGGTGAGGCAGTATTCTATCAGAATGGTACCTGGGCATACGGCGATATCCAGGACAACGATGTGGCAGATGAGGATTTAGGCATGCTGCCCATCTATATCGGCGGTGAGGGTGAAGAGAATCAGGGCCTGTGCACCGGTTCTGAGAACTACTGGTGTGTAAACTCCAAGGCTCCTGAGGCTGATATCCAGGCAACCCTTGATTTCTTACAGTGGGTTGTAGAGAGCGATGAAGGCAAGACTGCTCTGGCAGAGGATATGGGCTTTGTAACTCCATTTACCACCTTTACAGAAGAGTATCTGCCGGCTAACCCATTAGTAGCTGCTGCTGATGAGTATGTAAAGAATGGCAAGACCTCTGTAAGCTGGAACTTCACCACGATGCCTTCCGAGGAGTGGAAGAATCAGTTAGGAAGCGCAATGCTTGAGTATGCACAGGGCACAGGCGACTGGGATGCCGTTGTAAAGGCATTCGTAGACAACTGGGCAGTTGAGTATCAGGCTGCAAATAACTAAACCTTCATGCGCCCGGCAGGCAAACGCGCCACCGCACATGAAAGTTTTGGCGGGCGCACTTGGCATACCTGAATTCACGCCGCCTAATCGGCGGCAGAACTTTCATAGTAAACCATAACCGGCAACTGATGATGGACTGCTGCAAAATACATTCCCCCATAACCGTATTTTGCGGCAGTCTTTTGATTTCAAAGAGGAGTTTATCATGGATAAGGCAATCAAACGTTATTTTCCTGTATTTGTACTGCCTACACTGGCAGCATTTACTCTGGGCTTTATCGCGCCGTTTATTGTGGGTGTGTATCTGTCCTTCTGTAAATTTACCACCATCAATGATGCGAAGTTCGTAGGCTTCGTAAATTATACCAAGGTATTCACTGATCCAACCTTTGTTCATGCTCTTTGGTATACTGCTTTATTTACCATTGTAAGTGTAATTCTCATTAATTTTTTCGCTTTTGTGGCAGCTCTGCTCCTGACGAAAAAGATCAAGGGTACCAATCTTTTTCGTACGGTATTCTTTATGCCCAACTTAATCGGAGGTATCATCTTAGGTTATGTGTGGAACCTTTTGTTAAACGGTATCCTGCTTCAGTTCAACAAAACTCTGACCTACTCCTCTGTATATGGCTTCTGGGGCCTGGTAATTCTGATGTGCTGGCAGCAGATCGGCTATATGATGATTATTTACATTGCTGGTATCCAGAATATTCCAGGAGATCTTGTGGAGGCAGCAAAGATCGATGGTGCGAATAACTGGGATATCTTAAAGAATGTTACGATTCCAATGGTAATGCCGTCCATTACCATCTGTACCTTTTTAACCTTGACCAACGGCTTTAAGCTGTATGATCAGAACCTGGCATTGACTAACGGCGAGCCGTCCAACATGTCAGAAATGCTTGCGCTGAATATTACCAATACCTTCTACGGCAGAGCCGGGTGGGAAGGTGTAGGACAGGCGAAGGCAGTTGTATTCTTTATTCTGGTGGCCGTGATCGCGCTGGCACAGAATGTCTTTACCAGAAGCAAGGAGGTGCAGCAATAATGCGTGCAAAAAAAGAAACTTCGAATCTGATCCTGACGGTTATTTTTTCTGTTATTTCGATTTTTTATCTGTTTCCCATTGCACTGGTAGTGGTGAACTCATTTAAAAAGAAAGCATATATCAGCAAGCGGCCATTCAGCATTCCTTCCGGGAAAACCTTTGTAGGATTTGAAAACTATGTGAATGGTATTGAAAAGACCGGATTCTTTTCCGCTTTTGCCTGGACCGTATTTATCACGGTATTTTCCGTGCTGGCCATCATCCTTTGCACCTCCATGTGCGCCTGGTACATCAGCCGTGTGAAAAACGCAGTGACCACCGCACTGTACTATCTGTGCCTGTTTTCCATGATCGTACCATTCCAGATGGTAATGTTCCCACTGTCCAAGATCGCAAATATGCTGGGACTTTCCACCCCATGGGGCCTGATTGTAGTGTACCTGGGATTCGGAGCAGGGCTGGCGGTCTTTATGTTTACCGGTTTTGTAAAATCCATTCCACTGGAGATCGAGGAAGCGGCGATGATCGATGGCTGTACCCCGATTCACACCTTTTTTGACGTGGTGCTGCCGATTATGAAGCCTACCTGCGTAACCGTAGCAATCCTTCAGACCATGTGGATCTGGAATGACTATCTGCTGCCTTATCTGACACTAAATATGAAGAAATACAAGACGATCTCCATTGCGGTTCAGTATCTGAGGGGCGGCTACGGCTCCATCGATATGGGCGCTATGATGGGCGTGCTGGTGCTGGCAATCATTCCGATCGTAATCTTTTATCTGGCCTGCCAGAAATATATTATTGAAGGTGTTGTTGCAGGTGCGGTAAAAGGGTGATATAATTTGGAAAGCGGCGTCAATTTTGGCGTGATTTACAGGATGACAGATCCCAAAATGAAATGTTTAGAAGGAGGACTTGCCAATGAGAGAATGCGGAATGTTGCTGCCGATTTCCAGTTTGCCGTCACCCTATGGCATCGGAGCATTTTCAAAGGAGGCATATGAGTTCGTGGATACCCTGCGGAGCGCAGGACAGAAATACTGGCAGATTCTGCCGTTAGGTCCTACTGGGTATGGAGATTCCCCCTACCAGTCATTTTCTGCTTTTGCCGGAAATCCATATTTTATTGACCTGACTGCTTTGATCGAAGCTGGCTTGCTGACAGAGAACGAGTGCATGGCTGCTGATTTCGGCGGAAGCAAGCGGTATATTTCCTATGATAAGATGTACCTGCACCGTTTCCCGCTGCTTCGGAAGGCTTTTGAGCGTTGGCTGGAGCAGGTGGGAGAGCATAAGGCGGAAGAAATTTTCAGGAGCAGCCTGCTGACAGAGACCGATGATTACTGTTTTTACATGGCAGTGAAGAACCATTTTGAAAACAAGCCCTGGACGGAATGGGACGAGGATATTAAGCTTCGCCGTCCCCGGGCTATGGAGCAGTACCGGAAAGAGCTGAAGCAGGAGATCATGTTTTACCAGTTTCAGCAGTATCAGTTCCAGGAGCAATGGGATGCATTAAAGAAATATGCCAATGAGCAGGGAATTAAGATCATCGGGGATATTCCCATCTATGTTGCCTTTGACGGGGCAGATGCCTGGGCGCACCCAGAGCTGTTCCAATTCGACGAGGAGAATCTGCCGGTTGCAGTGGCAGGATGTCCGCCGGATGGATTTTCTGCCACCGGACAGCTTTGGGGCAACCCGCTCTACCGCTGGGATTATCATCAGCAGACGGGTTATGCCTGGTGGTTAAAGCGAATGGAATACAGCTTCCGTCTGTATGATGTGGTGCGTGTGGATCATTTCCGCGGCTTTGACGAATACTACTCCATTCCTTATGGCAACAAGACAGCAGAGCACGGTAAATGGGAAAAGGGACCTGGAATCCAGATTTTTAAGCGGATGGAGGAGCATTTTGGAACTCATGATCTGCCCATTATTGCAGAGGATCTGGGCTTCTTGACTCCAAGTGTGCTGAAGCTGGTGGCGGATACCGGTTTTCCGGGGATGAAGGTGCTGGAGTTTGCCTTTGATTCCCGGGAGGACAGCGATTACCTGCCTCATAATTATCCGAAAAACTGTGTGGTTTACACCGGAACTCATGATAATGATACGGTTCGCGGATGGTTTGATAAGATGCCGGAGCCGGATAAGCAGATGGCGCTGGAGTATGCTAATGGCCGTCATGAGGGACCATGGGTGCACTGGGATTTTATCCGCCTGGCACTGGCCAGTGTGGCAAACCTTGCAGTGATTCCGGTTCAGGATTATATTGGTTTTGGCAGCGAGGCGCGGATGAATGAGCCGTCTACTTTGGGAGATAACTGGAAGTGGCGTTTGCAGAAGGGCGAACTTACTGATGAGATCTGCCAGAAGGCAAGACGAATGGCACGGCTGTACGGAAGATTTTAACCCGTTAGGGAAGCGATTACAAATAGCAGCTTGGCTGAAATCAGAAGCTTGTCCGGAAACGGATAAGCTTCTGCGTATTAAACAGACAAACAAGAAGATCGGACATAACTGTTCAGTAGGTCTGCGCAGGGTCTGCCCCAGCGAAGCGAGGGCACTTGCTGCGCTGACCGTAAGAAAATGTGGAATAGTCGGCAAAAATTCCATCGCCGCAGGCGATTTTCAATGGATTTTTGCTCGTAACTGTGAGG
>JAUNOF010000215.1:2640-3696 GCA_030537215.1 Lachnospiraceae bacterium | reverse complement strand
CGGAAATTATCCCTGATTCTCCGTTTTACAGCTTCGAATCTACCTTTACAACTACCTTCATATAATTGCCCGGATTCTTCTCGATATCATAGATGGTTTCCGGGACCTCTTCCATACTGATTGTTTTTGTAAGAATCTTTGAAACATCAACCTTCTTGGTATAGATCAGCTCAATGGCTTCCTCAAATTCGCCTGCGCTGGTACGGGCTCCGCGGATGTCGACTTCCTTTTTGGTAATTACATCGGTGGGGAGCGGAGTCTCTCTTGGCGGCCATCCGGTCAGGGTGATCCGTCCTGCGTTGGATACCAGGTCCAGAGTGGATCGAATAGCTGCATTGGCGCCGCTGCATTCCATCACCTGCTGTGCCATAACACCGCCCGTAATTTCCTTCACTCTCGCTGCAGCATCCTCAATGCCGGAATTGATCACATACTCAATTCCCAGCTCCTTTGCAAAGTCCAAACGTTCCTGAACCAGATCAAGCAAAATTGCATGTGCGCCGTATGCCTGAGCAATCATTCCAGCCAGCAGTCCGATAGGACCTGCACCAATAATCGCACAGTACTCCCCGGCCTTTAACTGTCCCCGGTGAATTCCGTGAAGAGAAATGGTCAGCGGCTCTGCCATGGCTGCATCGGTCCAATCCATATCCTCCGGCATTTTCACCAGCATGTTCGCCGGGTGGCAGTAATACTCTTCCATTCCGCCCTCTGTCTGAACACCAAGAACCCGCAGGTCGGTACAGCAATTGGTTCTGCCGATCTTACAAGGATAGCAATGTCCGCAGTAAAGATATGGATCTACAATTACCTTATCGCCTGCCTTTAACCCCTTTGGATTATCGGCCGGAATCTGTTCAATGACTCCGGCAAGCTCATGTCCGATAATTCTGGGATAGGAAACCAGGCTGTTTGTCCCGCGGTAGGCTCCGATATCGCTGCCGCAGATTCCGGCTGTTTTTACCCGGATCAGCGCCTGTCCCGGCCCCGGCACAGGCTTTTCAAGCTCCACACACGCTAAGTTTCTCGGTTCCTCCAGTTTAATCGCTTTCATTT
>JAUNOF010000215.1:0-2540 GCA_030537215.1 Lachnospiraceae bacterium | reverse complement strand
TTAATGCCGGCTGTTTCTGCCGCTGCCTGCAGATCCGGATCCTCCATCATCGCTTCCAGAGCCTGGCATACCAACGCCTTTGCACTCTCGTCCATATCCTGTGCACAGATAAAGCCGCGGCTGGAGGCGCAGGAAATATCATAGTCAAGATCACCGGTACACTGCAGATCCGGGAGGAAGGAGCTGCGCTCAGTGTCGATAATTCCAATGCCGCTAACTGCGCCGCTTTCAACCGGCTCCACTGCTTCGCTCACATTGCACACCAGTAAATCTACCTGCTTGCCCTGGATGGCTGCCATACCGCCGGCTGTATTCTCAAAGTGTACATGCTGCAGGTTGACTCCTGCTGCCTTTTCCAACTGCGCTACACAAACCGCATCATCTGTTCTTGCGCCGGCATCTGCGATGGTCAATACATTATCCTTTGCATATTCCAGCATGCTCTCCAGATCGGTAAACCGCTCCTCCCCTGCTGCTGCCAGAATGATATTCGTGTCAGAGGTAAACATCTCCAGGAATCCAAAACTGGTATTGTCCAGTCCGGTAGTATTGGTGGTGTCTAAATAACCGGTGATCATGTTGGGGAAGTTTGCGTAGGAAATGTAGGAGCCGTCCTTTGCTGCCTCATTATAAAGATAGCTCCAGCCGATCCAGCAGGCGCTTCCGCCCATGTTGGTAACTTCTACCGGTACGCCTAAGTACTTCTCCAGATAAGGCGCTACCAGACGGCAATTCTGATCCATGGCTCCGCCTGCATCAGACGGGCAAAGCAGCGTTACTTTATCTACCGGATACTCTGAGGTGACTGCTGCACCCTCGCCTGCAGAGGCTGCGGAAGATTCCGGAGCGGCTGCCGCTGTAGTTGCGGAGGCGCTGTCTCCGCCGGAACACGCTGCAAGATTCAATACCATTGCTGCACCTAATACTGCTGCCATCATTTTCTTCATTTTCTTTTTCCTCCTAATATTTTTTCGCCCGATTGCTTTTTCCCTATACAATTGATCTTTTATGCTTTTGCTTTCTTCCCCTTCTTCTGAAGAATCGGAGACAATAACGTTGCTACAATAAGAATCATAAACAGAATACAGATCGGTCTGGTAAAGTAGTATACCAGAATGCTGCCCTTGCACATCTGAATGGATGTGATCAGGTTGCGCTCTGCCATCGGTCCCAGAATCAGTGCTAATACCGCCGGTGCTGCCGGGAAATCAAACTTCTTCATCAGATATCCGATGATGCCGAAGAATATCATTACATATACATCAAATACGTTGTTGCGGATAGCGTAAGAGCCGATTACGGAAAGTGCCGTAATAACCGGGATTAAAATGCCGTTCGGCAGCGCTGCAAAGCGTACTGCGTAGCGGGAAAGAAGCCATCCCATAATTCCCATTAAAATGTTCGCTGCAATAAAACCAAGCAGAATCGAATACGTCATATCCGCATACTTGCTGAACAGATTGGTTCCGGAGGAAAAACCTTGAACTGTCAAGGCTCCTAAAAATACTGCCGCTGCGCCGCTGCCCGGAATTCCCAGGGTCAGAGCCGGAATCAATGCGCCGCCGCACACTGCGTTGTTGCCGGCCTCGCTGCCTGCGATTCCTTCAAAACTTCCCTTACCAAACAGTTCTTTGTGTTTGGAACTGCTCTTTGCGCTGTTATAGCCTACCCAGGAGCCGATATCGCCGCCTGCGCCCGGCAGGATTCCAACGCCGATCCCTAGAATGGAAGCCTTTAAAATGGTTGGCATCAGATCCTTTAATTCACTGAAGGTGGGCCAGAAATGTCCCTTCATTTTGCTGACCTGAGCAATCTGCTCCTTCATATTTTCCTGAATTTTCTCCTGCTGTGCCTTATTCTTGCTGGTAACACGGCTTTCTGCCAGAGTCAGCACCTGCGGTAAGGAGAAAAGACCGATCATCGCCGGAACCAGCTGGATACCGCCCTGCAGATTCAGACTGCCAAAGCTGTATCTGGCATATGGGAAAATATTCATTCCCACCATACCGATAATCAAACCGAAGCCTGCAGATACCAGACCTTTTAACAGGTTGCTGCCGGACAGACCGCCTACGATGGTAAGACCGAATACTGCAATCAGGAAATATTCTGGTGCACTGAACATCAACGCAACCTTTACCAACTGCGGAGCGATCAGCAGCAGTGCAATTCCGCTGAGTACGCCACCGATCATGGAACCTGTAGTAGAAACGCCCAGAGCCTGCAGTCCCTTTCCCTGCTTGGTCAGTTCATAGCCGTCAATAGCCGTTGCCGCAGAAGCAGGAGTTCCCGGCGTATGGATCAGGATCGCTGCAAAGCTGCCGCCGTAAACTGCGGAGCAGTAAACTGCTGCCAGCATTACCATGGAAGGTACCGTATCCATTGTGTAGGTAATAGGAATCAATAAGGACATTCCCATGGTGGCGCTGAGTCCGGGCAGGCCGCCCACGATCAGTCCTCCACATGTGCCTGCAACCAGAGCCAGAAGCGTCTGGAGACTAAGCAAATCTGATAAAATCGCCTGCATTTTTTCTCCTCCT
>JAUNOF010000051.1 GCA_030537215.1 Lachnospiraceae bacterium | reverse complement strand
ATACCATTGTGGCGGCCCATGATGTGGGCAAGGCAGTGAACCCGCTGTCCTGCGAAGGGCAGATCGAAGGAGGTGTGGTGATGTCCATGGGGTATGCTCTCCGGGAACGGTATCCCATCGATGAAAACTGCAAGCCCATCGACAAATACGGCTCCCTGGGATTGTTTCGTGCCCACGAGGTTCCCAATATCAAGGCAATTGTTGTGGATAAGCCGGGACTTAAGGTGGCTCATGGAGCCATCGGCATTGGTGAGATCACCTCGATCCCTACGGCTCCGGCTATCACAGACGCATATTTCCGCCTGGATGGTGTGCGCCGGTATAGTCTGCCCATCTCCGGCACGCCATACGAAAGGAAGGATTGATCATGGCAGTGAAAAAGAAATTTCCATATCGCGCAGCCTTTGCAGGCTGCAACGGCGGATGCCGGGTAACGGCAGATTCCGGCTGTGAGTATGGCTGCACCGGCTGCGGTGCCTGCGTGCAGGCCTGCCCCTTCGGGGCCATCTTCATCAATGAGATCGGCGTAGCCCAGGTGAAGGAAGAAGCTTGTATCGCCTGCGGAAAATGTACCCGGGTATGTCCGCGGAAGGTGATCCGGATTCATGATTGCGCCAATTATATTGTAGTTGCCTGCAGGAATCAGGAAAAGGGCGCTGCAGCAAGAAAGGTCTGTGAAGTCAGCTGTATCGGCTGCGGAATCTGTGAAAAAACCTGTACAGCAGGGGCAATAAAGGTGAAGGATCATTGCGCAGTGATCGAAGAAAGCATCTGTTTAAGCTGCGGTATGTGTGCGGTGAAATGTCCGCGGCATGCGATTCTGGACCTGCGTGGGATTTATACCAAGCGTTACTAGGAAGCGATACCAAAAGATGGGAAGCTTGGGGGAACCGCCGCCTGAAGACAGCGGTTTCATCTGGCGGAAAGAGGAGCAGATAAGAGCAGATGCTCAGGAGGTGTGAGGAAGATGAGACAAATCATAACAGGAGGAACCGTAGTAACCGGAAGCGGAAGCTTTCAGGCGGATGTTCTGATCGATGGAGAGAAGATCGCTGCCATCGGCAGCGGGGAGGAAATTAGAAAATTGGCAGCCGGAGGCGGAGAGAAAACAGAAGCTGCCAAAACGGATGTGGTTTCTGTGACGGATGCGTCCGGATGTCTGCTGTTCCCGGGCTTTATCGATGCCCATACCCATTTTGATCTGCATGTGGCAGGAACGGTGACAGCAGATGATTTTTACACCGGAACGAAGGCGGCCATCCGCGGCGGAACCACGACGATTGTTGATTTCGGAACCCAGTATCCGGGGGAAACCCTGCAGGAGGGGCTGGACAACTGGCATAAAAAGGCGGATGGGAAATGTTCCTGTGATTATGGGTTCCACATGTCCATCACGGACTGGAATCCGGCGGTCAGTCAGGAAATCAACCGGATGATCCAGGCTGGTGTCACCTCCTTTAAGCTGTATATGACGTATGATACCCAGGTGGATGACAAGACGATTTATGAGATCTTAAAGCGCCTGAAGGAAGTAAAGGGGATTGCCGGAGTCCATTGTGAAAACAGCGGAGTGATCGCGGCACTGCAGGAGTCAGCTGCGGCAGATGGAAAAATGGGAGTTTCCAGCCATCCTGCCACCCGTCCGGCATCAGCAGAGGCTGAGGCCATTCAGCGTCTGCTTCGTCTGGCCGAGATTGCCGGCGCTCCGGTGGTGGTGGTACATCTGACCTGTCAGGAGGGATTAAAAGAGATCACAGCAGCCAGGGCCAGAGGCCAGGAGGTATATGTGGAGACCTGTCCTCAGTATCTGCTGATGAATGACAGCCTGTATCAGCTTCCTGGCTTTGAAGGAGCCAAATATGTGATTGCGCCGCCCCTTCGGAAGGAGGCAGATGAGGAAGCGCTGTGGAAAGCCTTAAAATGCGGTGCGATCCAGACCGTTTCCACCGATCACTGCAGCTTTACTACAAAGCAGAAGGAGCTGGGAATTCAGGATTTCAGAAAGATTCCGGGCGGTATGCCGGGAGTGGAAACCAGAGGAATCCTGATGTACAGCGAAGGCGTCTGCACCGGAAGGCTGACCAGGGAAGAGATGTGCCGGCTTTTATCAGAAAATCCGGCGAAGCTTTACGGCATGTATCCCAGAAAAGGTGTGATTGCACCAGGAAGCGATGCAGATATTGTGATTCTGAACCCAAACGCAGAGGATGTGATCACAGCAGCCGATCAGCTTTCCAATGTGGATTACGCACCTTTTGAAGGGCTTACGGTAAAGGGAAGAGTGGAAACGGTATTCCTGCGCGGCCAAAAGGTAGTAGAACATCATCAGGTGGTAAAAGAACTTTGCGGTTGTTATATCGCCCGCAGAACTTATGAAATGTGATATACTGAATGTAACATTGTTTTTCTGAGCGGACTCTGATTCCGTTGGATCAGAGCGCAGAAAACGAAACGCATTACGGACGGAAAGCCGGTCTGAGGAAAAGGCAGACCGGCTTTTTTATACCATCGTTATATTTTGAAAAATATAACGAAAAATACAAAAAAGGAACAAGGAGGTAGTTTTATGAACTCAAGAAAAATGCTGGCAGTATGGGGCGTACTGCTGGGAGGAATCGCAGCCCTGTTGGCCTTCTTCGGGAACCCGGGAAATATGGCATTCTGCATTGCCTGCTTTGTACGTGATATGGCCGGCGCTGCCAGATTTCATCAGGCGGCTATCGTGCAGTATATGCGGCCGGAAATTGCAGGCCTTGTGCTTGGTGCATTTGGAATTTCCCTGGTGACAAAGGAGTACCGCTCCACCGGCGGCTCTTCCCCGATGATTCGTTTCCTGCTGGGGATGATTACCATGATCGGTGCGCTGATTTTCTTAGGCTGTCCCCTCCGTATGGTGCTGCGTATGGCCGGAGGCGACTTAAATGCGTATGTGGCCTTTGTTGGCTTTGTATTAGGCGCTGCAACGGGAAGCGTTTTCCTGAAAAAGGGCTTCAGCCTGGGACGGGCCTATGATACCCAGAAAGTAAGCGGCTATGTGCTGCCTGCCATTATGGCGCTGCTGTTTCTTTTAAGCGTTACTACCACCATCTTTACCGCCAGTACGGAAGGGCCTGGAAGCATGCATGCTCCAGTGTTCTTATCTCTGGCCGGAGGACTTTTGTTCGGAGCCATCGCACAAAAGGCCAGAACCTGCTTTGCAGGCGGTATCCGGGATGCGATCCTGATGAGAAACTTTGATCTTTTAACGGTGATCGGTTCCTTGTTTGCAGCAATGCTGATTTATAATCTGGCTGCCGGGAAATTTGTTCTCAGCTTTGCCGGACAGCCGGTAGCTCATACTGAGCATATCTGGAATCTTCTGGGCATGTATACCGTTGGCCTGGCGGCCGTTCTGGCAGGCGGATGCCCGCTGCGTCAGTTAATTCTTGCGGGACAGGGCTCTGGTGATTCTGCCGTTTATGTGGCTGGTATGTTCGTAGGCGCAGCTGTTTGCCATAACTTCGGACTGGCCTCCAGCGGACAGGGAACTACCCCAGCAGGACGGATTGCCTGTGTGGCATGTATTGTGATTTTGCTGGTATTAGGAGCGGTGTGCCGGAGGGAGAAGCGGTAAAGTCCAAAGGGGCAGAGTGATGTGCAGGGAAATGCGGAAGCTGCCGCCGGTTCAGGAAGAGAAGGCGGCAGCAGATAAGAAGGAGGAACAAGAATGGAGATTGATGTAAGAGGGCTTTCCTGCCCGGAACCGGTTTTGATGGTGATGGATGCCATGGATGAAAATCCAAAGGAGCGTCTGGTGGTGCTTTCCGATGCCGCCCATACCAGAGATAATATTGTGAAGCTGGCCCAGACAGAGGGACGGAAGGTTTCTGTGACGGAAAAGGGCCGGTTATATGAAATTGTAATTGAGTAGCAGGAGAGAAAAGAGGGAATCATTGTGGAACCGGAGAAAATTGTATTTTGCAAAGGCGGGGGCTGTACCGCAAAGCTTGGGCCGGGGGCGCTTGGCCGTGTGCTGGAGAAGCTTCCCAAGACGTATGATCCGAATCTGCTGATCGGATATGACAGCTCAGATGATGCGGCTGTGTACCGGCTTACAGATGACTTAGCAATCGTTCAGACTCTTGACTTCTTTCCGCCTATGGTGGAGGATCCCTATACCTTCGGACAGATTGCAGCTGCAAATGCCCTCAGCGATATCTATGCCATGGGCGGTGATGTGAAGACGGCTCTGAATATTGTATGCTTCCCGGAGGCCATGGACTTAAATATTCTGGGGCAGATTCTCCAGGGCGGCAGCGAGAAGGTCAGGGAGGCCGGCGGTGTGCTGGCCGGCGGCCACTCCATAGCCGATCAGGATGTGAAGTACGGGCTGTCCGTGACCGGAACGATCCATCCGGACCGGGTATTTGCCAATAATGGCTGTCAGGAGGGGGATGTCCTTCTTTTGACCAAGCCTCTCGGCGTGGGAATCGTATGTACCGCATCCCGTGTAGGCGAGGCATCGGAGTCCGCCATGAATCTGGCGGTTAAATCCATGACTACGTTAAATAAATACGCATCTGAAATCGTGCGGAAATACCGGACCCACGGCTGCACCGATGTAACCGGGTTTGGATTCCTGGTTCATCTGTGCGAGATGCTGGGCGGAAAATTCAGCGCCCAGATCGACAGCGCCTCCATTCCTTATATTCCGGAATGCCCGGAATATGTGGAGGAGTTTTATCTGACTGCAGCCGGGCAGCGGAACCGGAATCATGTGCAGGATCAGGTGCGGTTTGAAAACTGCAGCTTTGCCATGGAGGAAATTTTGTATGATGCACAGACCTCCGGCGGACTTCTGGTCAGCATGGCGGCAGAGGACGGCGAGAAGGCCCTCGAGGAGCTGAAGACCCTGGGACTTCCCTGCGCAATTGTAGGGAAGATTGTAAAGAAGGGCGAGAAGGCGGTTACCGTTCAGGGACGGGGATAGATCCGGAAGATTTTGGTGATAATATTTTAGGAAAGAAGGCATTGATATGAGATTAGATGAAAGAGGAAAGCAGTGTCCGTTACCGGTAATCGAGGCGAAGAAAGCATTAGAGCAGGCAGAACCGGGGTCTGTTGTAGAGGTTGTAGTGGATAATGAGATTGCAGTTCAGAATTTAAAGAAGCTGGCGGATCACAAGGGATTAGCTTCCGCATCGGAAAAAGTCAGCGACCGGGAATTTCTGGTGAAAATTACGGCGGCTAAAAAGGCGGAATCGGATGAGGCGGCGGAGGCAGCTGCAGCCAAAGAGACTGCTGGTGATGTGGCTGCGGCCGATGAGCTTCGGAATGCGGCTGCAGAAGAAATCAGCTGCCAGGCGGACAGCCGGGAGAAGGGCATGGTAGTGGTGCTGGCATCGGATCAGATGGGCCAGGGCGATGAAGTATTAGGAAAGCTTTTGATGAAGGGCTTTGTCTATGCTCTGACCCAGCAGGATAAGCTGCCGGAAACGGTGCTGCTTTTTAACGGAGGAGCCAGACTTTCCTGCAAGGATTCGGATTCCCTTCATGATCTGAAGGAGCTGGAGGCCCAGGGAACGGAGATCCTGACCTGCGGAACCTGCCTGAATCATTACGGACTCAGTGAACAGCTTGCAGTAGGCAGCGTTACCAATATGTATGAGATTGTGGAGCGGATGACCCAGGCCAGAAAGCTGGTTCGCCCTTAGCATCAGGGTGAATTGCTAAATATGCACAGAGATGAAGGAGACAAAAGAACGATGTCGAGGCGAAAAGAACAGTTGATCATCGTCCGCGGAGGCGGTGACATCGCCACCGGAACCATTCATAAGCTTCACCGTTCCGGGTATCCGGTGCTGGTGCTGGAGCATGAATACCCATCTGCGATCCGCCGTCATGTGGCTTTTTCGGAGGCGGTTTATGATGGCGTTTCGGAGGTGGAGGGTGTCCGTTGTGTCAATGTGCGGGATTATGAAGAGGCCCTTCAGGTTCTGGAGGCGGGCGATATCGCGCTTTTAGCGGATACCAACTGTCAGGTGCTCCGTCAGGTCCGCCCATGGGCTCTGGTGGATGGAATTCTGGCAAAGAAAAACCTGGGGACCAACCGACAGATGGCGGATAAAACCATTGGTCTGGGGCCGGGATTTTGTGCCGGAAAGGATGTGGATCTGGTGATCGAAACCATGCGGGGCCATAATCTGGGACGAATTATCGGCAGTGGATATGCTCTTGCCGATACCGGAGTGCCGGGCCTGATCTGCGGATACGGAAAGGAGCGGGTGATCCATTCGCCGGCAAAGGGAATTCTCATCAGCCGTCACCAGATCGGCGACAAGGTGAAGCAGGGAGAAAAGATCGCTGCTGTGGTGACCGGTCATGGCGAGGTGGCTGTGGAGGCAACCCTGGACGGCATTCTCAGGGGACTGATCCGCTCCGGATATCCGGTAACAGAAGGCTTTAAGATCGCGGACATTGATCCCAGAGAAAGTGAATTTGAAAACTGCTTTACCATCTCTGATAAGGCCAGATGCATCGGCGGGTCGGTGCTGGAGGCGCTGATGTATTTGGAGGAAAAGCAGGGATATTAGAAATCAGGAGAAGAGAGCATGATCTATTTAGACAGTGCAGCCACAAGCTTTTACCGCCCGCCTCAGGTGGCGGAGGCGGTGGCAGAGGCCATCCGGACGATGGGAAACTGCTCCAGAGGGACCTACGAGACAGCGCTGGACAGTGCCAGAGTGATCTTTGAAGCCAGACAGCTGGTGAATGAGCTGTTTGACGGAGACGGAGCGGAGCAGGTGGCATTTACGGCCAATTCCACAGAAAGCTTAAATATGGCCATCAAAGGAAGCTTAAAGCCGGGAGACCTGGCAGTGACCACGGTTTTGGAGCATAACAGTGTGCTGCGGCCCCTGTATCAGCTGGAGGAGCAGGGAGTGAAGGTTATCCGGGTGGGCTGCCTTGGGAGAACAGACGGAAGGACAGAGGAAAGGGCAGATGAGGAAACTGCCGAAGCAGGCGAGGATTCCCTTCGCTGCCAGGGGCTGCTGGATATGGAGGCCCTTCACCGTTCCATCCGGCCGGGAGTGAAGGCCGTGATCGTAACCCATGCCTCCAATCTGACTGGGAACGTTCAGGATCTCCGAAAGATCGGAGACTGGTGCCGCAAGGCCGGCGCCCTGTTTATTGTGGATGCCTCTCAGACAGCAGGAGTCCTTCCGATCTCCATGAAGGAGGATCAGATCGATATTCTCTGCTTCACCGGGCATAAGGGTCTGATGGGGCCTCAGGGAACCGGAGGGCTGTGCGTGAGAAAAGGGATCGTTCTGGAGCCGCTTTTAAGCGGCGGAAGCGGGATTCAGACCTACTCCAAACGCCATCCCCTTCAGATGCCTGCTGCGCTGGAAGCCGGAACCTTGAATGGACATGGGATCGCAGGCTTGCGGGCAGCTCTTTTGTGGATCAAAAGCTGCGGCGGAGTGGAGGCGATCTGGCAGCATGAGGATATGCTGGCAAGAACATTTTATCAGAAGGTAAAGAAGATTCCGGGAATCCGGCTTTATGGAGATTACCGAGCGTATGAAGCTGAGGAGCCTGCAATGGGCCGGGCTGCTATCGTTACCTTAAACATTGGAGATGAGGATTCCGGTGAGGTCAGCGACTGGCTGGCCCAGGAATATCAGGTGGCGACCCGCTCCGGCGGTCACTGCGCTCCGCTTATGCACGAAGCGCTGGGAACGGTGGAGCAGGGGGCTGTGCGGTTCAGTTTTTCTTATTTTAACACCATGGAGCAAGTGGAGCTGGCGGCGAAGGCTCTGACACAGTATTAACTGCGGCTGCTTTGCATCAGCAGTCAGCGAGGAGGGGCATCAGCGGCAAATTCCCGGCTGATACAGTAGGATAACACGGATTCCAGCTGCGGAGAGAGCCACTTGCTCCGGTGGTATAGGAGTTGTTTCCACACCGCAACCTCAAAGTCGGATACATCCAGATAGCACAAGCGTCCCTGGGAGACATAGGCTTCCGTCACATAGTCCGGAAGGAAGGAGATTCCCACCTCCTGCTCCACCAGAGGACAGATCAGACTGGTATTTCCCAGTTCCAGAACAGGCTGGATTTCCAGGGAACGCTCTGCAAGCTTTTCATCCATAAGACGCCGATAGCTCATACCTTTTTCCGTCAGGATAAAAGGCATGGGGAGCAGATCCTGGACGGAAAGCTTCCGGCGGCAGAGCGGATTGGCGGCGCCAGCCACAAAGTGCACGCCGATTTGTTCCTCCCGGACGGTCACATATTCGGTGTTGTAGGTATGACTGTCCAACGTTAAAATGGCGTCCACTTCATTATGGTTCATCAGCCGGAACATCTCGTCTGTTCCGGCTGTAATGATTTTTAAGGTGATGTCAGGGTAGCGTGTCCGGAAATCCAGGAACCGCTCCTGAAACATGGAATTGCAGAGAGAATCGGCCATGGCCAAACGGACATGGCCCTTTACCATGTCGTCATCCTGGATGCTTTTCTGCAGCTCCTGGGTCAGCTTATTGATTTGGTGAGCGTATTTTAATACTTCACGGCCCTTCTCCGTCAGGGCGATGGTGTGATTGATGCGTTCAAACAATTGGGAATTTAATTCCGTTTCCAGCTGTTTGATCTGGAAGGAGATGGTGGACTGGGAGTAGCCCAGAGCCTCGGCAGCCTTGGTAAAGCTGTTTAATTCTGCCACATGAATGAAGGTAATCAGATTTTTATTGTCCATGGTTACGGTATCCTTTTTCGCTTTATTTGTTCCTGCACATCGATGCCGGCGCTTCATACCCGGATGCGGATGATTTGTTAGGATATCAGCATCTAAAATTTCGATGTATAGTATTATAATTATCAATTTTACAGATGCTTGATTCTACTATATACTAAATTTCGGAGAAATACAAAGGGTTTTACATGATTTAATAAAGTATGATTCCTTTGTAGGGATACAATAGATTTAGGGGGATTCAACCATGAAACTAATTTCTTTTTTTTATAATCTGCTGTGGGGCGATCTGATTACGGTGCCGCTTCCAGGAGGAAGCTCAGTGGGGCTGTCACTTCTGGTGCTGATTTTGATTCCATCCGGGATCTTTTTTACGGTTCGGACCAGATTCCTTCCCTTTCGGCTGTTTCCGGATATGGTGAAGATCACATTGGAAAATAATAAGCGTTCCCAGGATAAATCCATCTCCGGTGTGCAGGCGCTGATTATTTCCACGGCAACCAGAGTGGGCATGGGAAATCTGGTGGGCGTGGTGGCTGCAATCTCTGCCGGAGGGGCTGGAGCCGTGTTCTGGATGTGGGTGACGGCTCTTCTGGGATCCTCAACCGCATTTGTGGAAGGAACGCTGGCGCAGCTTTACAAGGAGAAGGATCCGCTGTATGGAGGCTATCGGGGCGGCCCGGCTTATTATATCCATGACTATTTTAAAGAAAAGAGGCAAAAAAGCGGCGGACAGTCGCGATCCATCATTGCGGTACTGTTTGCACTTTCCGGGTTGATCTGCTGGTGCGGAATCAGCCAGGTAATCGGAAATTCCGTATCCTCCGCATTTAAGAATGCGTTTCAGATTCCGCCCATCTGGACGACGGTGATCCTGGTGGCCATAGCGGCTGTGATTGTGCTTCGCAAGCATGCTACGGTGAAGGTGCTGGATGTGGCAGTGCCCATCATGGCAGGCTGTTATTTCCTGATGACGATTATTATTATTGTGAAAAATGCGGGGCTGCTCCCTTCTGTATTCCGTCAGATCTTTGCAGAGGCATTTGGCCTGCGCCAGGCAGTGGCAGGCGGCTTCGGCGCAGTGCTGATGAACGGAGCGAAAAGAGGTTTGTTTTCCAATGAAGCCGGATCCGGCTCTGCACCCTGCGCGGCTGCTGCGGCTGACATCAGCCATCCGGCAAAGGAGGGGCTTCTGCAGGCATTCGGCGTGTTTATTGATACCATTGTGATCTGCAGCTGCTCCGCCATGATCATGCTGCTGACCCCGTCGGATCTGACCGTCGGGTTGGAGGGAATGGATCTTTTGCAGGCGGCGATGAATTACCATATGGGAAGCTTCGGCGTGATTTTTATTGCGGTGATTCTGTGGCTGTTCAGCTTTTCCACCTTTATCGGGATTTTGTTCTATGCAAGACCTAATGTGGCATATCTCTTCGGGGATAACTGGACATCCCAGACCCTGTATAAGCTTCTGGCGCTGGTGATGCTGTTTATAGGCGGTCTGGCAGCCTATACCTTTGTGTGGGATCTGGGAGATATTGGCGTGGGTCTGATGACAGTATTTAATATGATCGCGCTGATCCCGCTGTCACGGAAGGCGCTGGAGGCGCTGGCGGAGTATGAGAAGAACAGATGAGTGAAAATAGAAAGAAGGAGCAGAGTGGAATCACTCTGCTCCTTCCGTTTCTTCAATCAGTCTCATGCCTGCGGTTTCTGTAACCGGGAGAGAAAAGACGATGGACCTTGCCTTGCTGTCAAGCCCGGCTTTTTCCATAATCGCCTTCATAATGGCATTTTTACCTTCCCTCCGGGTTACCATGAAGATCATTTCCTTTTCCTCTGCGATGGAGACACCTAAGAATTTCTGTGCCTTTTCACTTCCAGTTCCTTTCGCATGAATCACCGTTCCGCCGGCGGCCTTGGCCTCTCTGGCGGCATCCATGATCATATCGGTATATCCCTGGTTTGCAATTACTACAAGGAGTTCATATTTGGTATCCTTCAATGTGCTTTCCTCTCCTTTCTCAAATTCACGGCCTTCCGTGAGAAACTGCAGCTGCTTTTTTCCGCCGATGCTGCTCAAGGGAACGATAAAGGCAATTCCGCTGCCGGGGATATCGATTTTGATTTGTTTTTCCAGGCCATATTTAATCTTTTTCCATTCTGCGCCGGTTACAAAGGCGAATTGAACCGCCTTTTCCGCCGCCTCCAGGCCAAAGGAATCCAGTATCTCCGAGGCGGCCGTGCCCCGGCCGAAGGTCAGCAGAGTTACGGTCACGCCGTATTCTTTGTAAAATGCCAGAAACCGTCTGGTCTGGTTCCGGTCGCTGATGGTAGCCATCATATATAATTCACTCATAAAAACCTCGCACTTTCCGTATCGTTCTGTTTACAGCTCAATAATTGCATCTTCTTCCAGCAGATCAAAGGACATGGCAGGAAGCTCTGCACCGATGGCCTGTTTCCGGCGGTTTCCGGCAATTTTCGAAGCCAGCCCCATGACCTGAATGGTAATCAGCGGCGTCATGGCTACCATAGCCACCACGCCGAAGGCATCGGTTATAATATTGCCTCCTACTGCGATGCAGGCGCCTTGAGCCAGCGGCAGGAGGAATGCGGCCGTCATCGGGCCGGATGCCACGCCGCCGGAGTCGAACGCGATGGCGGTGTAAATCTTCGGAACAAAAAAGGAAATGCCAAGGGCAACTGCGTAGCCGGGGATCAGGAACCAGAGAATGGAGATGCCCGTAAGCACCCGGATCATGGCAAGACCTAAGGAGAAGGAAACGCCGATGGAAAGTCCTGTTCCCATGGCTTTTGCCGAGATGGCGCCGTCTGTGATTTCCTCAACCTGTTTGTTTAATACGTAGACGGCAGGCTCTGCTTTTACAATAAAGTAGCCGATCAGCATGGCAATGGGAAGAATGATCTCCGGATGGCGGTTCCCGGCCAGCACCTGTCCCAGATAATTACCTGCTGGCATAAAGCCCACATTTGCACCGGTGAGAAACAGAACCAGACCGATATATGTATAGGCAAGCCCCACCAGAATCTTGATCATTTTCCGCTTGGACAGCTTCAGCATCAGCACCTGGAATATCATGAAAAACAGGAAGATCGGCAGCAGGGACAGGGAAATCTCTTTTAAATAGGTAGGAATCTCCGTAGCAAAGAGAATGCCCAGCTGTCTGGAATTTTCTACTTCCAGAGCGGCTTCCTCCACCAGCACTTGATCCTGGGGGTTATAGATCATGCCAAGGATCATAACGGCCAGAATGGGTCCCACAGAACAGAGGGCTACCAGGCCAAAGCTGTCGTCTGCGGCGTGACGGTCGCTTCGAATGGAAGAAACACCTACGCCCAGGGCCATGATAAAAGGAACTGTCATAGGGCCGGTGGTAACGCCGCCGGAATCAAAGGCAATGCTTAAGAAGTCGGCGGGAACAAAGAAAGCCAGGACAAATACGGCTGCGTAAAACAGAAGCAGAAGCGGGGGGAGAGGAATGGCAAACAGCATACGCAAAAGAGCCAGTACCAGAAAAGCTCCTACGCCGCCTGCAACGGATAAGATCAGAACCATATTGGGGACTGCCGGAACCTGATTCGCCAGCACCTGCAGATCTGGCTCAGAGATTGTGACGATAAAGCCCAGCAGGAAGGCAATGAAGATGATCAGTCCCAGATTCCGGCTTTTGGTCAGGCAGGAACCTACGCGCTCTCCCATAGGCGTCATGGACATCTCCGCGCCCAGCGTAAAAAACATCATTCCAACCAGGATCATAACAGCGCCGATCAAAAAGCACAGCAGGACGCTGGGAGAAACAGGCGCGATGGTAAAGCACAGGATCAGCACGATTACAATGATAGGAAATACGGCCTGAAGGGCCTCCTGCCATTTTTCTTTTAATTTCTTCTTAATTCCCAAATTATCACCAAATTCCTTTCTATAGGTAGAAGTAAATGCAAACAGCCATTCATTTAGTATAATATACTTTATTTTTTATGGCAATAGTCGGGGATGTTAAGAAAATATAAAAATCCAATTTTTTGCTTCTGTTAAATGAAATCAAGTCCCCTCTCAATAAAATGATAAGCCTCCTGCCCATTCATAACAAAGGAAGCATCCAACTCCTGCAGATGGCAGAAAAACTGATGAAAGTGTTCCACTGCAAGAGGAGAGCGAAGCTGGATCACCTGGTTATTGCTGCTGTCAGAGGGAGCCATAAAACCGCTGGTCTTGCTTAAATACAGGGACAGCTCCATATCACAGTAGTTCAGGAGCGGATTGATATCGCTCAGGATGGTCAGTTTGAAATCTTGCTGCTTGATATGTTCCAGCAGCTGCTTTAAATGGCGGACCCGGTGTTCTCGGCCAACCTTGATCAGAGTGCCGCAGAACAGAAAGGTTCCGCTGTAAATATATTCCAGAAGGGCGGAACGGAAGATGACTACTTCTTTTACAGCCCTGGAACACAGGTTGTTATAGTAGGTGCAGAAGGAACGTTCTTCCTGCTGGAGCCTGGGAACGTACTGCTGAATCAAAGTTTCTGCAAATTCATCCGTGATGCAGATAGGATGCATGATGTTCAGAAGATAGCACAGGCTGCCTCCCATCACATAATCATAAAGATAATGATGAAACTGTCTGGTACTGCAGGATAAACGGGAAAGCAGCTTGGGAAGCAGCTGAAGCTGTTTGCAGATGGAAAACCAAAGGTCAGACAGGGAGGAGGCATCATTGCAGAGGACGGATTCCACCGTGCCGGTAAAGGGATTCACCAGATTCTGACACAACAGCTTGTCGGCAATGAGCGTGAACTGTACTGAATGAAGATCTGCCGCAGCCTTGTATTCATAGAATTCATATTGAACCCCTTTCCGGTAATGAGAAAAGGTGCACATGGCGGCACAGTAACTGTCCGCATTTGCCGAAAAATCGGAGCTGTCCACCAGCTGATGCATGGTAATATGCAGCTTGTCAAGGATCTGAGGCGCAGACAGGATGGTATTCCAGAAGGCAGTGTCCCGGTTATTGTAGGTCTTCAGAGGTGCGGCGGAGATACAGGGAATCTCGCTTGTGCCGGCTTCCTGTGCGTACTGGATGATGGCATTGACATAAATGCCGTACCCGTTTTTGTACATTCCATCTGGAAGATAGATGGCGTTTCGGTTTGCTGCCGGCTGCTGCTGGGCAGCAGGGAGAGAGCGGCCAAAGGCCAGCTGAAGGATATCTTCAATCGCTTTTTCAAGCTGGGAATCAGAACCGTCCTGGCAGTAGGTCTGACGGAGCCGTTCTCTGGCGGCGATGTCGCTTTCCTCCAGAATGATTTGAGATATCTGGGAAAGAAGCCGGCTGTTGTTTTTCAGTGACGGCAGTTTGATATCGCTCATCCACCGGCTGATGTAGGAAGTATCGTATCCCAGCCTGGCGGCAAGAGCGGCGGATTTGACACCGCTGATGGATAGTAGTTGCTTTAATGTTTGTCCGAATGTCATAATTGCCTCCCCAAAGACCACAGCATTGGCCAATTTGTCAAAAAAATAACCATATAGTAATAGTATCATATTTCATTCATAGCTTTCAAGCGTTGGCTGTAAAAAATGACGGATACAGGAAGGCAATTTTCATGCATTCACATGATTCAATTTGACTGGAATTGAGGCAGCAAAGGCAAAACAGGATGGGGTTGCACATAATTGTACAGGAAGGGGCATTTGTGGCAAGGTGAGGTATGTGGTATGCTTTGAGTAACAAAAGCACAGGGCGTGCAGAAGAAGATTGACAAAAACAAAACAATCCGGTGGTTCCATACAACACGCCGGGAAGAAACGGGGGATGATCATTTGGAGGGTTCACAGAGAAACAAACCATTTTATGGTTGGGTGATTATGGGATGCTTATTTCTGATCACCATGCTGCCTATGGCATTTTACAGCAACTTTTATTCCTACTACCAGATGCCGATCTGCGAGGAATTCGGCTGCAGCTATGTGGAGTTCAGCATATCCAATATTGCATCAACGGTTGCAGGCATGCTGTTCAGTCTGACGCTGGCAGGAAAGGTGAGCCGGGGAAATACCAGGCTTTGGATGCTGGCTGGCGGAGCGGTCGGTTCGGCGGCGCTTCTGGCTCAGAGCTGTATTACCGCGATCTGGCAGCTCTACCTTACCTTTTTTGTAGTTAACTTTGCACTTTCTGCCATTACCTATGTTCCCATCAATTTCCTGATTTCACAGTGGTTTATTGACAAGAAGGGATTGGTGACCAGTATTGTCTTTACTGGCAGCGGCATCGGCGGAATGCTGTTTTCCGGCCTGGCAGCCGGGATCATCGCCAATCAGGGTTGGCGCACCGGATTCCGGGTCACTGCTCTGATTACCATAGTAACCGTGATTATCGCGTTTCTGCTGATCCAGAAAAGTCCGGCTGAGATGGGGCTGGAGCCCTACCGTGACCGCAGAGGAGAACAGGAAAAGAAAACCGGATCTTCCGGAAAGCCTCAGTGGGAAGGCTTATCCAAGGCGGAGGCGGTTAAGACAAAGGCGTTCTGGCTGTATGCCCTCTGTCTGATCTGCTGCGGAATCGCCGCAGCCGGCATCTTTACCCAGGCTCCTACCTATTTGATTGAAAATGGGGTGGATTACGCTCCGGTGATGGCAGTTTCCAGCGGAGCTATGATCATAGGAAAGCTGCTTGCCGGTCCCTTGATCGACAAGCTGGGGATTCAGAAGGGAACTATGATTACCTGTCTGTTTGGGGCAGCCGGGCTGGCACTTCTTCTGCTGGTGCCGGGAATGGGAGCGGCAGCCGCATTTGCCGGGCTGACCATCATCCCAATCGGAACCAGCATCACCTCAGTAGGGCCGCCGCTTTTAACCAGTCTGGTGTTCGGCACCAAGGATTTCGGCAGTATTTATGGGCTGGGTAATACCTTTTTTATGGGCGGCTGCATGATCGGACCGCTTTTGTCCTCCGGTATCCGCACCGCCATGGGCTCTTACCTGGCAGCATGGATCGTATTTATCCTGATCTTCCTTGGCCTGGCAGCTACGGCTGTGCTGGCAGTAAAGCAGGGGGAGGCATCCAGACAGGCTGCATGATTAACAACGTAAAAAGAAACGATCAAGAATGAAATAGAAGGAGGAAATCATATGCCAATGATTACAGATTCCAGAAAGCTTGGAGCATTAGAGTTAAAGAACCGTATTATTTTTGCCCCTATGGGTCCTCATTTTGCGGATATCAATCGGGAGGCGGTGGAATATTTTGTAAAACGTGCCCAGGGCGGAGCTGCCATGATCATGGTCAACATGATGGTGACCGGATACTTTGAGGATACTTCCGCTTCTCTGGTGCTGACCGATGAAAATATCCACTTGTTCCGGGAGCTGTGTGACCGTGCTCACGAGGCTGGCTGCAAGGTCTGCGTCCAGTTGATGCCTGGCTGCGGACGGATGGCAGGACCTGCCAAGATGTATCCGGTTCCGATCAGTGCTTCCGACTGCAGCTGGCTCTATGCCCCAAATGTAAAATGTCATGCACTGACCATTGAGGAAATCAATATTCTCCTTTCAGAGATGAGACGGACGATCAAGCTGGCAGTTGCAGCCGGCGCTGATGCCTGTGAGCTTCATGCCTACGGCGGTTATTTAAATGACCAGTTTCTGACTGCCGCCTGGAACACACGAACCGACAAGTACGGCGGGGACGTAAAGGGGCGAGCTGCCTTCCTTCTGGAGCAGGCTGCTATTATAAAGGAAGAGGGCGGAGCAGATTTCCCGGTTATCGTAAAATTCTGCCCGGATCACGGGGTACCTTATCCTGGCTATCGGAAGCTGGAGGAGGGACTGGAATTAGCGGAATATCTGGAAGCCCAGGGAATTGACGCGCTTCATGTGGATGTAGGATGTCATGAAAAATGGCAGCTTGCCATGCCGCCGGTATTTTATCAGGAGGCGGTGCTGCAGATGAAGGCAGCGAAAGCGGTAAAGGAGCACGTATCCCTTCCGGTTCTGACCCATGGCCGTCTGGCTGATGTGTCCAAGGCGGAGGCAGCCCTGGAGAATGGGATCTGTGATTTCACTGTGATCGGACGCGGCCTGCTGGCAGATCCGGAGCTTCCGAAGAAACTGACAGAAGGACGCCCGGAGGATATCCGCCCCTGCATCTCCTGCAACGAAGGCTGCATTGGAAATGTGTTAAAGGGCGTGCACCTGTCCTGTGCGGTAAATCCATATACCGGATTTGAGTGGGAACGTCATCCAAAGAAGGCGGAAACAGCGAAGAAGGTGCTGGTAGTAGGCGGCGGCCCAGGGGGCTGCACGGCGGCATTGATGGCAAAGGAGGCCGGTCATCAGGTGGAACTGTGGGAGAAGGCTTCGCGGATCGGTGGAAAGCTCCTTCCGGCAGCAGCACCATATATGAAGGCTGATATGAACCGGCTGCCCAATTATTACTGGACTCAGCTTCTGAAGGCGGGCATTCCCGTTCGGCTTATGAAGGAGGCTGACAGAGAGACGGTAGCAGAATTTGCGCCGGATGTGCTGATCTGGGCAGCAGGCAGCAATACGGTGCGGCCAAAGTCCATTCCGGGACTGGATCGGGACAATGTATATCCCTGCGAGGATGCGCTGTGCAATCTGGTGCCATTAGGAGAGCGCGTTGCCATCATCGGCGGCGGCCAGGTAGGAGCAGAAGCAGCAGTGCATTTCGCCCACAGCGGCCATCAGGTTACTGTGGTGGAGATGGCAGAAAAGATGATGCCTCAGCCGTCCTTTAAGATGAACGACAACATGATGAGAGAGATGCTTTCCAATCCAAATATTACCTGTATGACCAGCACAAAGCTGATGGAGGTAACAGAGGAAGGCGTTGTAGTAGAAAATGCCGATGGCCAGATCTCCATCGCCTGTGATACCGTACTTCTTGCCATGGGCGGCGCCCCCAGCGCGGAGAAGGGAAAAAGCTTCCAGGATCTCTGCCAGGTGATCACCATCGGAGACAGCAACCAGTGCCGCAATATTTTAACGGCAGTCCATGAAGCCTATGAGGCGGTGCAGAAGATCTGAGAAAGAAAGTAACATTCATATATTATAATACTTTATAGAAAGGAAGAAACAATTATGACGCTTAACTACAGCAGTGAGGTTACAAGACTGGCACATGAAATTCTGATGGAGGCAGGAAAGCCATATACGGAGGCTCAGCTGAAGGAGATCCCGCGCATTCTAAATGTGAAGGCACGTTATTTCTGGGGCAATGACTTAAATGACTATGAAGTGCTTCAGGATGTATTTACCGAGGAGGGAGAGAATGGCTTCCGAACCTTCTGGAACGGCAATCCCGGCTCCGCCAGCATCGAGGCGCAGATCGGCTCCGTAAAATTTACCATTGGCCAGGGAGATATGGTTCCCATGCACTTCGGCCATAACCAGATCGTCCGCTTCCTTGATGATAACCACGCACAGCTTCTCACCCGCATGAACGATTATCACACCTACACGGATAACGGTGAGAATTACTCCGGCTTCGGCATGTATGTAGATGACCTGTTAAAGTGCAAGGACGGCGTATGGCGCATCGAGACCCTGCGTCTTGACTACGGCGTGCTGATCAATTCTCTGCGCTGCATGAGAAAAAAGGCTGAGTAGCAGA
>JAUNOF010000214.1 GCA_030537215.1 Lachnospiraceae bacterium | reverse complement strand
AGGCGAAGGCCAACAGCCGCAGCTCCGTGCGCCGTTCCCTGGACGCCAGCATGAACGTCCTGCCGGTGCAGATGCAGCCCAGCAACTGGTTCCGCTCCATGTCCCCCAACTTCAGCCCCGCTGATTTAACCCTTGACCCGGAATACATTGCGGAGCAGTGCAAGGCGAAGCGGAACATCCTGACCTCCCTGGAGGCTGAGCTTCGGGTGCTGGTGATGAACTCGGTGGAAAGCTCCGAGGTCAAGAACATGGAAAACCGTTTAAAACAGCTGAAAGAGGAAATGGACCAGCAGGAGGCCGCAGTTTTCAAGAGCTATACACAAAACGCGGTGGTTGCCGTGAAGCTGATCTTCGAGGTGATGGCAAAGGGCAATATGGCCGGTCTGGTTGCTATGGGCAAGGACGATGTGATGGCCCAGATAGCCGGATTAAGCGCCAGCTTCCTGAAGGCCCTTGGCTTTGACACCGACGGCAGCGGAGACGAAAACGATACCGGAATGGCCCTTTTAAAGGATATCGCGGAGAAAACTTACGATTTCTATGAGGCGAACCTGGAATATTTTCAGACTTATAATGAATTGATCAACGCGGAACTGGAATACGCCCAGATGCAGACCTCCGATTACAGCGACCGGATCCAGATATTAAAGGAGCGGATCGCCATTGTCACCAAGGAAGTGTCCGAACTGGAAGTGATTGCTGCCAGCGGTGCGGTGAACGACGGCGAGGCATTTTCCGATACCTCCCTGCTTCCGGGAAATATGTACAATGAAAACAGCGAGTACATGGACATTGTGTTCGGTAGGGAAGATCTGGAAAACATAATGTCGGACAGCTCCAGCAGCTACTATTCGGCAGTCAGCGGCTCCGTGGGCCGTTTCCTGGGCAGCGCGTCCGTAAAAAAGGAGACCTCCCTGTCCAACACCGCCTTTATGCAGAATGCCCTTTCCTCCGATTTCACCATCGGTATGCGGGCTACCAAGGTGACGGTAGACCGGGGCGGCTGGTTTGACGCAGGTATCATGGATCTGACCCAGTCCTACCGCCGGATCAAGGAAACCATTTCCGGAGGAGCAGGGCTGACGGTAGAAAGCATTCTCAGCGCCTACAATGCAGACAGCGGCATGACCAACGGGAAATTCAACGAATCCAGCCGTCTGCTGGTGACGCCCGATGGCGGCCGCTATATCCTCCCGGCATTCCCCGTGGCCTTCCTGGTGGTAAAGGACGTGGTGTTCCGTGCCAATATGAGCAGCTACAACGAGGAAGATTACCAGGATTTCAAAAAGTCCGCCTTCAGTACCTCGTCCAGCTTTTTAGGGATCCGCGTATCCGGCGGAGGGGCGAAGGAAAGCTTCTGCGGCATCAACAAAAACAGCGAGACCACAGCACAGTTTATTATGCGGATTCCCGGCCCACAGATCCTCGGCTGGTTCCAGGAGCTTCCATCCCTGGATAAATCCGGAAAGTACGAAGGGCTGTCCAAGTCGGAGTACTTCAATGAGATCATTGATTCTTTGAAGGATTATCAGGAGAAGTTGAAGGAGTTGGAGAGAGACAGGACAGGTGACGGATATGTAACTGTGACTACGATAAAACGGCCGAAGGAGGAGTGATTGGGTATGCCTGGTATTGATATTACAGATGCGGTAAGATATGCGGATCTGAGATGTAATGAGGTGATTTCTGCATGGAACCAAAGCTATATGGTAGGCTACTCAAACACCACAGACCAATTATCCAGTCCCAAGGGTCTTTTCCTGAACCGGAAAAGCCGCGAGGTGACAGAACAGAAATTGGAGCATTGCTGCTTCATCGAAGGCAAGAATTTGAATCTGAGCAATGTGGTATATCAAGATAATAGCTGTGCGCTGAATTACTATTGTATTAATAATCCGCGTGAGGCAGGAGCTAACGGTATCCGGATGGCATATGGAAACAAACGCTTTTTCATTGCCAGCGGAGAACTGACAGGCTGCGGGTTCGCCGTCCTGGTAAAAGAAAATGATTTGTACATCATTCATGCAGGGGCGGCAACGGCAACTACAGATACCGCGGCGATTAGAAGAGGCTATATAAACCGGGATATTTACTGTATGGCAAGAAGACTGTCAGATAGCAAATTTGACACCAGGTCGGTTGAAGGAGCTATTTCCTGCAACGAACTGTATTCATCTTTGAAAGATGAGGGATTTTATGGATTCCTTATTCTGCAAGGGGATCAGACTGCATTATCCACAGAGACGCAGATATGGACATTCCAGTATTATTCGGGAAAAAAGAATGGCACTAACACGAATCGTATGGCAGATGTTATTTGCGCGTTAAACGAACAGGGAGAAATGATGATCAGCCAAAGAATCCTGGAACAAGATTTTACCGGAATTAAAGAAGTAGCTGGCGGTCAGCTGCAGGTAGCTTTATTCTTATAGCTGCATCATAAAGCTCAGGGTGTTGGATAAGTTAGTTAAAGGGGCTGTCAGGAAACAGATAGTTTCAAGCAGGAGCCGGAGTGACTTATATGAGACTCTCCGGCTCTTGAGAATTTTTTACAAAAAGGAAAAACTCTGTATCCTCAAAGTATTCTTTTTTATTTAACAGAAAAGAGCGTGTTCACAATGTGTTTATTCATGTGTTTGTCGTGTCCTGTAGCAGAATTGGCATATGCACTGGATTAAGGTTCCAGACGCCTAAAAGCATGTGAATCCTGCCGCTTATTATAAAGCTGGGAAAGACCAATCCCGGCTTTTTGCTGTAAAACCTATAACGGCTTCAGCGTCTCCATAATTATTTTGAAAAATAAAATAAAGGAGATGCGGAACAATGGAAAAAAGCAGATTATCAGATATAAAAAAGGAATACATGAATAATACGAAGGTAAGCCAGGTTATCAGCAGGAATGAAGGGTTGATTGATATAGGGAATTTCGATGTAATCGTCAACCCGCAAAACAGATTAACCACTATCGTCAATTTATTACATGAAGATCAGCATGTACGGTATACAGGCGATGTCACACTATATGATATGGCAATTATGGATGCCATCTATACATTGCACAAATATGGGCATGACAATTTTACGCTGCAGATGGTGATGCGTGTCATGTCTGGAAACGATGAACAGGGTATGCTGGAAGAGCAAAAGGAAAAACTTGCCTACGAAATTGAAAAACTGCGGCATATTGATATATTGATCAACTGCACAGACGAGCTTCGGGCAAGGAAAAAAATCGGAAAGAACGATACGGTCACTTATGAAAGCTACCTGCTTCCGTTGTCAAAGGTGGATGTAAGGCTGGGAAATCAGATTATAGTAGAAGGTTATAAGCTTTTGGAGACGCCTGCTTTATATACATACACTGAATTGCTTGAACAGATTGTTGATGTTCCAGTGCAGGTATTTAAGACAAATAAAAAACTGCCGGATACGAATGAAGCCATTGTCATGAAGAGATACTTAACAAAAAGGATCGCCTTAATGAAGAACAAGAAAAACAAGATGGTAAGCAGAAAAATCAGTTATCAGTGGTATGACCAAAAGACCAAGACGGAAAAAGGGTTATACGCCGTATTGGGATATAAGAGCGAAGATTATGCATCAAAATCCAGTTGGTCGAATAAAAAGAAAAAGATTCATGATGCGGTTTGCAAGATATTGGATACTTTGGTAGAAGAAAAATATATTGCCGGATACCATGAAGTGAAGAAGAATCGATCCATCGTAGG
>JAUNOF010000050.1:7876-18611 GCA_030537215.1 Lachnospiraceae bacterium | reverse complement strand
TTTCCGAATATCTTCTATCTTTTTCCGGCGCTGATAATTTCTCCGATTATCAGCTACCTAAAGTTTTTGTATTATCCCTTGACTGTGCTTTTGGATTGTGCTATTATCTAACCAGGTTAGATAATAGAGGTGATAATATGGCCACAAAAGAACAGATTGAGCAAATTATGGCACGCTTAGGGAGGTCCAGACCTGCACAAATGGATCAGGCAAAGAGAGCGGGCTTTAGTGACAATGGCATGATTGGTGTACTTCTTTTGCTGCACCGGTCTTCTCAAACTGTGACGGCAGGGATGATTAGTGAAACGTTGCGTATTAGCACAGCCCGGGTCGCTGCGCTTATCAAGAAAATGGTTGATAAGGAACTAATCATAAGGGAGACCGGTGCAAAAGACGCACGGGTAACAGAAATCCGAATGACAGAGCATGGCCGTGAGATAATTGAAGCAGTTCAGAAAGAAAGGCGCGAACAGCTGGAGGCAATTATTGATCAGGTTGGAATGGATCGTTTATTGGAATATTTCGATGTTGCAGATGAAATTCGTTCCATTATGTTAAAACACTCTTTTTCTGTAGAACTTTAAAAAGCAGAGATAATCTGCTTTTTTAAAACAATTTTATCTAACCAGGTTAGATAATGGCGAGGAGGATAATTCTATGTATAAGTTATTTCAAAGATTAAAGGCATGGGAACGATACATTGCGATGACAGCGATTTGTTTTATCCTTGTGCAGGTATGGATGGACTTAAAATTACCTGCATATATGGGGCAAATCTCGCTGCTGGTACAGAGTGAAAGCACGGATTTGCCGGAAATAGTAAAAAGCGGCGGAATGATGCTGCTGTTTGCATCAGGCAGTTTTATCGCTTCCTGTATTGCGGCAATGTGCATCACGAAGTTTTCCACTTCTTTTTGCGGTGGATTGCGAAGCGCACTCTTTCAAAAAGTTCTGGCATTTTCGCTGAAAGAAACAGAGCATTTTTCCACAGCAAGCCTGCTTACCCGCTCTACAAATGACATCACACAGATTCAAACGATTCTTGTTATGGGGATGCAGGTGTTGGTTCGCGCCCCAATTATGGCAGCAGGCGCGATGATCAATATCAATAGTCTTGTCGGCGGGGCATGGCAATGGACTGCCGTAACAGCCATTGGTGTAATTGTCATGACAGCCTTTATCATCGGATGTGTGGCATTGGCTCTTCCGAAGCAAAAACAAGTACAGATACTTACCGATGACATAAACCGGATCACAAGAGAAAACCTGACGGGCATAGAAGTCATTCGTGCATATAATGCTGAATTATATACAGAAAATAAATTTCATCAAATCAATGAAGCACTGACCGGGACAAATTTGTTTGCACTTAGGATAATGGCGTTTTTATCTCCCACCGTTCAATTGTTTATGAATGTTCTGCCAATTTCCATTTACTGGATTGGCGCTGCTTTAATAGGCAGTGTGGGAATGATAAACAGAACCGGGCTTTTTGCCGCTATGATTGAATTTGCACAATATGCAACGCGGGTTGTTACGGCGTTTGTCATGCCTATCATGATGATATCCATGCTTCCCCGTACAATGGTTTCGATCAAAAGAGTGAATGAAGTGCTGGATACCAAGCCTGTCATTCAAGATGGAGAAGCGGAACATGGTGTAAAAGGGCAAAGTGGTACGATTGAATTCCGCCAGGTTTCCTTTAACTACCCGGACGATACAAAGCCTGCTCTGGATCACATCAGTTTTTGTGCGAAGCAGGGACAAACCATTGCACTAATTGGCGCTACCGGAAGTGGAAAGAGTTCCATTGTTAATCTGCTCCTGCGTTTCTACGATGCATCACAGGGCGAGATTTTTATTGATGGCGTGAATGTGAAGGAATACGATACAAAAGCTCTCAGGGATAAAATTGGCTATTGTCCGCAGCAGAGTATATTATTTTCGGGAACGGTGGAAAGCAATGTGACTTATGGATGTGAAAAATCTGACATTACGGATAGCAGACTTTCTGATTCTATTACCTGCGCCCAGGCGGATGAATTTATTGAAAATATGGAACGGGGAGTCCGGTCATCCATTGCACAGAATGGCTCCAACCTGTCCGGAGGACAGAAACAACGTCTGACGATTGCCCGTGCCTTAATGAAACAGCCGGAGATTTTGATCTTTGACGATTCTTTCTCTGCTCTGGATTATAAGACGGAACGCAACCTGCGTCAGGCTTTAAAAACGAATTATTTGAAAACCACAAAAATTATTGTTGCGCAGAGAATCAGCACGATTCGGGATGCTGACAAGATTCTTGTCATAGAAAAAGGCCACATTGTAGGGGACGGGACCCACGAAGAACTGATGAATACCTGTGAAGTGTATCGGCAGATTGCTGTTTCGCAAACAAAGGAGGCGATTGCATGACAAAACAAAATCTACAAGGCAGGAAAAAAGCGACTGGAATCAATCAAAAAGTTGATTTGAAAAGTTCTTTCTTGAAAATATTTCAGCGTAGTCAGCCATATAAGAAACAATGGCTGCTTGCGATTTTATTTACCCTTTCCGCCACGGTATTGTCTCTTATTACACCAACAAAATTGTCCGAATTGACGAATATGATCACAGACGGAATCAAATTTGGTATGAATTTTCCGGCTGTTTCGCGGGCGGCCCTTATTCTGATTAGTCTTTACGGTATATCATGGCTGTTCCATGTAGCACAGTCATGGCTGATGGCTGCGGTGACACAAAGATTCTCACAGGATTTAAGGCAGCAGATTATGAAAAAGATCAACTGTCTGCCGATGGCCTATTTCCATAAAACTGTTATTGGGGACACACTCTCCCGCATGACGAATGATGTAGATACACTGGGACAGTCTTTAAGCCAAGTGGTCAGTATGCTTGCCAATTCAATACTAATGCTAATTGGCAGTCTTGTATTCATGCTGCTTGCCAGTCCTGTCATGGCTGCTGTTGTGGTTGCCATTGGTTTACTAAGTGCGTTGCTGACGTCTCAAATCACAAAAAAGAGTCAGCCATACTTTATATCACAGCAGAAGGATTTGGGTGCGTTAAACGGATATATGGAAGAAATCTATACAGGTCATATAATTGTGAAAGCGTTTCATCAGGAAGATGAATCAACGAAAACATTTGAACGATTGAATCAAAACTTGATTCGGGACGGTTTTTACTCTCAAAGCCTTTCGGTTATCATGGTTTCTATTTCCAGTTTTATCAGTAATCTTAGTTATGTGGCCGTATGTGTAGTCGGAGGAATTCTAACCTATAGTGGATTCATTTCCATTGGTACGATTATTGCATTTCTTGCCTATATTACCTATTTTACGCAGCCCATTTCTTTTCTTTCTCAGGTGCTGCAGATCATGCAAAGCGCAGCGGCAGCAGGAGACCGGATATTTGCTTTTTTGGAGGAAACCGAACTTACAAAAGAACACGGAAACTCTATCGCATTGTCAGAACCGTCCGGACAGGTAACATTTGAGCATATTACCTTTGGCTATCATGAAGGCACGCCCGTTATTCAGGACTTTTCGGCACAGATAGAGCCTGGTCAGAAAATCGCTATCGTAGGACCGACCGGAGCCGGAAAAACAACACTGGTGAATCTGCTCATGCGATTTTATGATATTGATGATGGATCGATTCGATTGGATGATGTAGATATACGAGAATGCTCTCGTGAGCAGGTGCATAACTATTTTAGCATGGTGTTACAGAATACATGGCTGTTTAAAGGTACTTTGCGGGAAAATCTGGTGTTCAACACGAGCGGTATTACTGACAGAGAATTGGATGATGTAATAAAGGCAGTAGGACTTGATTATTTTGTTGGCACTTTATCAAATGGGTATGATACCATGCTGGACAGTTCGGCAAATCTTTCTCAGGGGCAGTGCCAGCAAATTGCTATTGCACGCGCTATGTTAGAAAAAAGGCCCATGTTGATCCTTGATGAAGCTACAAGCTCCGTAGACACTCGTACTGAAATCATGATTCAAAGTGCTATGGATAAACTGATGGAGGGGCGTACTTCTTTTGTCATTGCTCACCGGCTGTCAACAATTCAGAATGCGGACTGTATTCTCGTTTTAAAGGATGGAAATATTGTAGAAAGTGGAACGCACGAAGAATTGCTGAAGAAAAATGGGTTTTATGCAGAACTATATTTAAGCCAGTTTGAACAACAGGCATCATAAATGCGGAAGCCAGTGCGTTCCGCCGGGAAACCGGTTCCTTCTGACATCCGCCGGAAGCTCCTGTCTCCACCGCCGACGTATCAATCCCCTGCTTTGGAATCAGGTGCCATGCAAGCAGGCAGTATACCGTCAGTGCAATGGATGGAATGATTCATACCAGAATATTTTATGACGCGCCAAAAACGGCGCCCCAGGGAAAAAACCTGCAGCGCCGTTTTCATTTTTTATTATGATATCAAATGATCCTGAACCTTTACCTGAATTACACCTCAAAAATCAGATCACCGTAGCTTGGCATCGGCCATAACTCCTTATCCACGATCATCTCCAGCTTATCAATCGGTGCACGTAAGGCTGCCATAGCCGGAACTACCTGATCATGGTAGAACACCGCCTGCGCGCGGCCCTCTTCCATTCCGCATGCCTTATTATCGATCTCAACCAGATTTGCCAAAGCCACCTTTGCCTCGCTTAACAGATCAGAGCTTTCTGTAAGCAGCTCAGTCTGAACGCTTACATCCGCAACCGGGCACGCAGATTTTACTGCATTGACGGACTGTGCCAACTGGGTGGTGTATTTGATGACAGCCGGGATAAACTGCTTGCCGGCCATATCGATCATGGTCTTTGCCTCAATATTGATCACCTTGGAGTAGGTTTCATACTCGATCTCCGCGCGGGACTCCAGCTCAGCCTTGGTGTATACGCCGAACTCCTCAAACAGCTTCACAGCCTTGTCAGTGGTCAGAGCCGGGATGGAATCTACCATGGACTTGATGTTCGGAAGACCTCTCTTCTCGGCCTCCTCTACCCATGCCTCGGAATAGCCGTTGCCGTTGAAGATAATTCTCTTGTGAGCAGCCAGCATTTCCTTGATCATATCATGAACAGCCAGGTCGAAGTCCTCTGCCTTCTCCAGCACATCTGCCGCTTCCTTAAATGCCTCAGCCACAATGGTATTTAACACAACATTTGGAGAGGAGATGGAATCTGCGGAGCCTACCATACGGAACTCAAACTTATTTCCGGTAAATGCAAACGGTGAGGTTCTGTTGCGGTCGGTTGCATCCTTATCCAGATCCGGCAGGGTAGCTACGCCGGTCATCAGCTTGCCTCCCTGCTTGGAGTGAGTTGCCTCACCGGTGCTGCAAAGCTGATCAATTACATCCTCAAGCTGCTCGCCTAAGAAGATGGAGATGATTGCCGGCGGCGCCTCGTTGGCGCCTAAGCGGTGATCATTTCCTACATCGGCTGCGGACTGTCTTAACAGATCGGCATGAACATCAACCGCCTTTAAGATGCAGGCCAGAACCAGCAGGAACTGGATATTTTCGTGAGGCGTCTCACCTGGATTTAACATATTGATGCCGTCGTCGGTGGTGATGGACCAGTTGTTGTGCTTACCAGAGCCGTTCACACCAGCAAATGGCTTCTCATGCAGCAGGCATGCCAGACCATGACGTCCCGCCACCTTCTTTAAGGTTTCCATAACCATCTGGTTGTGGTCAACTGCCAGGTTTGCCTCTGCGTAGATAGGAGCCAGCTCGTGCTGTGCAGGAGCCACCTCATTGTGCTGGGTCTTGGCAGATACGCCTAACTTCCACAGCTCTTTATTCACCTCATTCATGAAGGAACCGATTCTCTCCCGGATGGTACCGAAGTAATGGTCATCCATTTCCTGTCCCTTTGGAGGCATTGCACCGAATAAAGTACGTCCGGTGTAGATTAAATCCTTACGCTGTAAATATTTTGCACGGTCTACCAGGAAATACTCCTGCTCCGGTCCTACGGAAGGAGTCACCTTCTTGGATGTAGTATTGCCGAATAACCGTAAAATTCTTAATGCCTGCTGGTCAATGGCCTGCATGGAGCGCAGCAGCGGTGTCTTCTTATCCAGCGCCTCGCCGGTATAAGAGCAAAACGCGGTAGGAATGCAAAGGGTCACTCCAGTAGCATCTTCCTTTAAAAATGCCGGGGAGGTGCAGTCCCATGCGGTATATCCTCTCGCCTCAAAGGTAGCACGCAAGCCGCCGGATGGGAAGGAGGACGCATCTGGCTCGCCCTTTACCAGCTCCTTGCCGGAGAACTCCAGCATCACCTTGCCTGTTGTGTCTGGTGCGGAAATAAAGGAATCATGCTTCTCTGCGGTAACGCCGGTCAATGGCTGGAACCAGTGGGTGTAGTGGGTTGCTCCACGCTCTACTGCCCATTCCTTCATCGCCTGAGCGACGGAATCCGCAATGCCCGGATCCAGCTCCGTGCCTTCTACGATGGTCTTTCTCAGTTTCTTGTAAACGCTCTTTGGTAAGCGCTCTCTCATAACTGCGTCATTAAACACATTCTCGCCGAAGATCTCGGCTACGTTTACTGTTTCGCTCATAGATTTTTCCATCCTCTCTCAATTATCTCTGCCGCGCAAAGCGCGTCCCTTCTGCCTGCTAACCATGATATTCTACCCGCTTCACTTAAAAATGTAAAGTCTAAATCAGAAAACATTCATTTCTTTCGCGTAGGATATGGCTATGTCTCTGACTTTTCATTAAAAAGTTAACTTTTATTACAAAAGTTTGCTTTTTTAATAAGTGAACGTGATAAATCCGATTGAGCTGGAAAAGGTTAAACAACTGCATCTCCTCATGAATCAGAAAAGGCGCTCTCTCCAATGAGAGAACGCCTTCGTTCGTAATTAAAATAAACCATTTCCTGCAAAAAAGCAAGTGTTTTTTTGCAAATTTTTAAAATTAATCCATCAAGCCTTGTTAGCAGAGCCGAACAGCTCGATCTTCTCGCGAACGGTAGCCTTGATTGCCTCGAAGCCAGGAGCTAATAACTTTCTTGGGTCATAGCCCTTGCCCTGCTGATCCTTGCCTGCCTCGATGTACTCCCGGGTTGCTGCTGCAAAGGAGAGCTGGCACTCTGTATTTACATTGATCTTGGCAACGCCTAAGCTGATAGCCTTCTTGATCATATCCTCCGGAATACCGGTGCCGCCGTGGAGTACTAACGGCATTTCGCCTACTTTCTCGTTAACAGCTGCCAGAGTCTCAAAGCTTAAACCTGGCCAGTTAGCCGGATACTTGCCATGAATGTTGCCGATGCCTGCTGCCAGCATGTCTACGCCTAAGTCAGCGATCATCTTGCACTCATTAGGATCTGCACACTCGCCCATGCCTACTACGCCGTCTTCCTCGCCGCCGATGGAACCAACCTCAGCCTCGATGGATAAGCCCAGCTTATGAGCAACGTGAACCAGCTCGGTGGTCTTCTCTACGTTCTCAGCGATCGGATAATGAGATCCGTCAAACATGATGGAGGAGAAGCCAGCCTTGATGCACTTATAACATCCGTCATAGGTGCCGTGGTCTAAGTGAAGTGCTACCGGAACGGTGATATTCAGCTCCTGGATCATAGCCTTAACCATAGCTGCTACGGTGCCGAAACCGGTCATATATTTACCAGCGCCCTCAGATACGCCTAAGATAACCGGAGACTTCATCTCCTCAGCGGTTAACAGAACAGCCTTGGTCCACTCTAAGTTGTTGATGTTGAACTGGCCTACTGCATACTTTCCTTCTCTTGCCTTCTGGAGCATTTCTTTTGCGGAAACTAACATGTCAATACCCTCCTATAGAATAAATTTTTTTGTTGTAATCAACACAATGTCCCTAACGTTCATTATAACGTATTTCATAGAAAAATAAAAGAGGAAATCGGGGTTGGTTGAAAATAATACAATATTTTAAATACCAAGGATATCAGCCACTTCCGCTTTCATGGAATCTACGTCGCATTCTCGGTTATGGCGAATGGGGGCATGGCGGATCTCCTCTACCGCTCTCGGCACCGGGATTCCGGAGAGATCGCTCATCTCATCGATCAGGGCAAATTCTTCCTTGGAGGACTGATCGCCGGCTATGGCTTCCATAACGCTGTGAGAGAACTTGTATGGGCTGGCGGTGGAGGCAATCACCGTCCTGGTTGTGTCGCCAGTAGCTTCTGCATACTTTTTATAGACTGCGGAGGCAACTCCGGTGTGAGTGTCCATCAGGTAACCGGTGTCATCGAAGACACGCTTGATCTCAGCGGCGTCCTCCTCCTGAGTGGCATAGCCGCCCCAGAAGTCTGCCACCTTTTCTTTCATCTCTGGTGTAATGGTGTAGCTTCCCTTGGTTCCAAGCTCTGCCATTAATGCTGCGTTCTTCTCGGCATCGCAGCCGGCGCTTAAGTAGATCAGGCGCTCTAAGTTGCTGGAGATTAAAATGTCCATGGATGGAGAGTTGGTCAGGATGAACTCACGGTTCCGGTCGTAGGTTCCGGTGGTGAAGAAATCGTATAATACCTTGTTGTCATTAGAGGCGCAGATCAGCTTTTTAATCGGCACACCCATCTGCTTTGCAAAATATGCTGCCAGAATATTTCCGAAGTTTCCTGTAGGAACCACCACGTTGATCTGATCGCCCATGGTAATCTCCTGGTTATCCAGAAGCTTTGCATAGGCATAGACATAGTAAACTACCTGGGGTACCAGGCGGCCGATGTTGATGGAATTGGCGGAGGAAAACTGGAATCCTTTTTCTGCCAGCTCCGCCTTAAATGCTTCGTCTCCGAACAGCTTCTTTACTCCCGTCTGGGCATCGTCAAAATTGCCGTGGATCGCAACGACGCAGGTGTTCTCTCCCTTCTGGGTCCGCATCTGCAGCTCCTGCACCCGGCTTACGCCGTCCTTAGGATAGAACACGATGATCCGGGTTCCAGGAACATCGGCAAAGCCGGCCATCGCTGCCTTTCCGGTGTCGCCGGAGGTGGCGGTAAGGATGACGATCTCCTTATCTGCATGATTCTTCTTGGCTGCGGTGGTCATCAGGTGGGGAAGGATGGAAAGAGCCATATCCTTGAAGGCGATGGTGCTTCCGTGAAACAGCTCCAGATAATAAGCGCCGTCTGCCTTTGCCAGCGGCACAATCTCTTCCGTGTCAAATTTGCTGTCATAAGCTTTTGCGATGCAGTTCTTTAATTCCTCTTCTGTATAATCGGTGAGGAACAGCTTCATAACCTCATATGCGGTCTCCTGGTAGCTCATGGAGGCCAGCTTCTCTAAGGATACATCCAGCTTCGGGATCTGAGTGGGCATAAATAAGCCGCCGTCTTCTGCCAGTCCCTGAAGAACAGCCTGGGAAGCGGTAATGCCTTTCTGCCCGCCTCTGGTGCTCTGATACGATAATGTCATGGTCATATTCCTTTCTTTCTGATCCGGCAGAAGCCGGAAGTGATGTTTCGTAACTACGCAGCCGCCGACTGAGCAGTTACGATTTTCCAGTACTATTCGGGGAAAGTTTAGCATATTTTAATTTGGCATGCAACAAAAAGCGAAAATTTTGCTTGACTTTTCCCAGGAAAACGCCTATAATCCGAACCATCAATTACAGCAACAATATCGAGCAAACACAAAACAGCAAAGACGCTTAAGGATTTTCCTCCTTATGCGTCTTTTTTCATTTTCAGAGAGGTGAATGATATGCCGGATATGGTAAAAGTAGAACATTTAAAAAAGAATTTTGGCGATCTTGAGGTCCTGAAGGATATCAGCCTGACCGTAAAGGAAGGCGAGAAGCTGGTCATTATCGGCCCCTCCGGCTCCGGCAAATCCACCTTTATTCGATGCATCAACTATCTGGAGGAGCCCACAGCAGGGACGATCACCATTGCCGGGACCCCGGTAACTCGAAAGAATCATCTGGATATGGCAAAAAAATATTCTTCCATGGTGTTCCAGCAGTTTAATCTGTATCCTCACCTGACTGTGCTGGATAATCTGACCCTGGCCCCCATCCGGCTGCAGCATGTGCCAAAGGCAGAAGCCTGTGCCAATGCGCTGAAATGCCTGGAACGGGTCGGATTAAAGGAGAAGGCCGGAAATTATCCGGTCCAGCTCTCCGGCGGCCAGCAGCAGCGGGTGGCCATCGCAAGGGCGCTGTGCACCAAGCAGCCCCTGATCTTATTTGATGAGCCCACCTCCGCCCTGGACCCGGAAATGGTGCAGGAGGTTTTAAACGTTATGGTGGAGCTGGCTCATGAAAACATTACCATGATCTGCGTCACCCACGAGATGGGCTTTGCCCGCCAGGTAGCCGACCGTGTTATCTTTATGGACGGCGGCTACATTCTGGAGGAAGGCACACCGGAGCATTTCTTTGAAGCTCCGGAGCATGAGAGAACCAAGGCATTTTTAAGCAAAATTCTTCATTAACCAAGCCGGTCTGCCGCGCAGATCTGAAATCGCTGCAATCTATGTTCCTGATACGGAAAGGATCCTGAAACGCCTTGGCGTTCCTGCCGGGAAAGCGTTTCCGCTTTACGAGCCTTTCTGTTTTGGATCAAGCTGTAAAACTGCTTGCATATCATTTTCAATGAGGAGGAAACAATTATGAAAAAGAATGTATTATCCCTGGCACTGGCCGCTGTAATGGCTCTGTCCCTGGCTGCCTGCGGTTCCGGCTCTTCCGAGACCACCGCCGCCC
>JAUNOF010000050.1:0-7866 GCA_030537215.1 Lachnospiraceae bacterium | reverse complement strand
AAACCGCCGCTGCTGCAGACACCACCGCTGCAGAAGGCTCCCAGAGCGCCCCGTCAGAGGCAGCTCCATCCGGCAATACCCCTGCTGATGTGCAGAAAATCATTGACCGGGGCGTATTAAAGGTAGGATGTAAATCCGATATTCCTAAATTCAGCCTGCAGAACACCGCAACCGGCGAATATGAAGGGTTTGAAGACGATCTGGCTTACGAGATTGCAGGCGACATCTTCGGCTGCACTGCCGATGAAGCAAAGGAAAAGAAGCTGGTGGAATTCCAGGGCGTAACGGCAAAGACCAGAGGGCCGCTGCTGGAAAACGGTGAGATCGACCTGGTAATCGCAACCTTCACCATCACCGATGAGCGGAAGGAAACCTATAATTTCTCCACCCCATATTATACCGATGCTGTTGGCCTGCTGGTAAATAAGGATTCCGGCATCAACTCCATCGAAGATCTGGACGGCAAGATCATCGGTGTAGCACAGTCTTCCACTACCAAGGACGGCTTTAAGGCTTATGTAGAAGAAAAAGGATTAACGGTAAATCCTGAATTCCAGGAGTTTGACGGTTATCCGGCACTGGCACAGGCCCTGGCTACCAAGCAGATCGACTGCTTCTCGGTAGACCGTGCGATCCTGGCCGGATATGTGAATGACTCCAATCAGATCCTGGAGGATCGTTTTGCCGAGCAGGATTATGGTATTGCGTCTGCAAAGGAAAATACCGGTCTGGCTGACCTGGTTGAGAGCAAAGTAACCTCCATGCTTTCTGACGGTTCTATGAAAGCGCTTCAGGATGAATGGGGGCTGCAGTAAAAGAAACTGACGGCATATGATCTGGCCGAACCGCTACAGGAAAGGAACATTGTCATGATAAAAGGACTTTTTGACGGGAAACGCTGGCTGGCCTTGTGGAAGGCAATTCCAGAATATTATGTGCCTGGATTTTTTATGACCCTGAAGATCGCAGTGGCAGGCCTGGCGGTCGCCCTGATCCTGGGCATTATCTTCGGCACCTTTTCTACCATGAAGTGGAAGCCGGCTAAGCTTCTCTCCCGCATCTATGTAGAATTTATCCAGAACACGCCCCTGGCCCTGCAGGTACTGTTCTACTACTCCGTTCTGCCCATGCTGTTTTCCAGCTCCGGCTTCCGGATCCCCAAATTCGTTCTTGGTGTGATCGGCGTGGGCATCTATCACGGAGCCTATATCTCCGAGGTGATCCGAACAGGAATCGAGGCAATCCCGAAGGGTCAGTCCGAGGCTGCCCAGTCCCAGGGCTTTTCCTATATCCAGACCATGACCTACATTATCCTGCCTCAGACCATCCGGATCATCATGCCGCCTCTGGCAAACCAGGCATTGAATCTGGTGAAAAACACCTCCATTCTGGCAATGGTAGCCGGCATGGATCTGATGTACTATACAGACTCCTGGGGCTCCGAGCGTGGCTTCTTCGCACAGGCTTACTTTACCAGCGCCCTGCTGTATTTCATCATCTGCTTCCCGTTAGCAAGGCTGGCACGCTACCTGGAGATCCGTTCCATGCGCCTTCCGGCGCCGAAAAAAATCGTGTTTGAGGAGGACGGCGTATGTTAAGTTTATTTCAGCAAATATTCACCTATGCCAATGTGACCTTTATGCTCAAAGGTCTGGGCATGACTGTGGCCATTGCTGTCCTGGCAACCATTATCAGCATGTTTTTCGGAACATTGCTTGCACTGATCCGCACCTATGCCTCCGGGAAATTCAAATGGACCGCCAGCCTGGTAGCCGCCTACACCGAATTTTTCCGCTGTACCCCCAACCTTCTGTGGATTCTTTGGATCTACTTCACTGTAAAGGGCAACAAAATCGCCGTTTCCGTTTTTGCCATCTCTCTGTTTACCTCTGCGGTAATGGCAGAGATCTTCCGCGGCGGCTTAAATGCCATCCCAAAGGGACAGTTTGAGGCCGCCCAATCCCAGGGGTTTACTTTCCTTCAGACACTGTGGTATATCGTCCTTCCACAGACCTACAAAAAAGTCATCCCCGCCCTGTTGAGCCAGGTAATCACCATCATCAAGGACACCTCCTTCTTAAAGATGGTAGATGTAACGGAATTTATGCGGAACTGCGCTGTCGTCATGGGCAGCATCTATGATGTCCGCGGAATGCTGATGCTGTTTGCCTTCGAGGCCATCTGCTACTTTACCGTCTGCTTTACCTTAAGCTGCGTGGTAAGAGCGTATCAGAAAACCATTGTCACCGCATAACAAAATTGCTGCATATCATTTGCGCCGCAGAAGGAAGGCGGCAGAACGGAGATTGTCATGGAAAAATATATCATTACGATCACAAGAGAATTCGGAAGCCTGGGACGTTCCATTGCCCGCTCCCTGTCAGAAAAGCTGGGCATTGAATTTTATGACCGGGATATTGTGGAGCAGGTTTCCAAACAGTTAAATCTTCCGGTCTCCCAGATCAGCGAGACGGAGGAGAAATCTCACCACCGCCTGTTCTCCCACATGTTTCCTCTGGGCACAGATGAGGAATATATTCAAGACATGATCTTTGATGTGCAGAAGGATATCATCCTGGATCTGGCTGACCGGTCCAGCTGCATTATTGTAGGACGCTGCTCCGACTACCTGCTGCAGAATGAAAAAAATGTGATCAATATCTTCATCTATGCGCCTTACGCCAAACGGTTGGAAAACTGTGTCAATATTCTGGACATGACAGAAGATCAGGCAAAGCGGATGATCATGAGTGTAGATAAAGCAAGAAACTCTTACCACAAAAAATATGCCGGTTATCTGCCTGGTGATTTCCGCCATAAGCAGCTGATGATCGATTCCTCTCTGCTGGGCGTAGAAGGAACAGCCGAGCTGATCGCAGACATGGTTCGAAAGCAATTTGTGGAAAAACTTTGACATAACACGGGATCTCTACTATGATAAGACGGACATGAGTACGCGAAAGGTGAATCATGTCCGTCTTAAAAATTATGAAGGGAGCCCTCCTATGAAATACCAGCATACCGTCTGGGGCACGTTTATAAGCCGCCCAAACCGTTTTATTGCAAAGGTGATGATCAACGGCAGAGAAGAAACCTGCCATGTAAAAAATACCGGCCGCTGCCGGGAACTGCTGATTCCCGGCGCCCGTCTGGTTCTGGAATACCACCCGGACGCCGGGGCCGCAGGAAGAAAAACAAGCTATGATGTGATCGGGGTCTGCAAGAATCATGCCGGAAACCGGAACGAAGACCTGCTGATCAACATGGACTCTCAGGCGCCAAATGCAGCCGCCTGGGAGTGGGTCTGCGCCGGAGGGCTGGCAAAAGCCCTTTGCCGCCCTGGCAGCACATCCGGACCGCAGCAGGCAGTCACGCCTGTGCTGCAGCCGGAAATCACCCAGATCCGCCGGGAGGTCACTTACGGAAGCTCCCGCTTCGATCTGGCCTTTCTCATGAATGGTCGCCAGGCTTTCATGGAAGTAAAAGGCGTCACCCTGGAGCGTCAGGGCATTGCCGCCTTCCCGGATGCTCCCACCCAGCGGGGAGTGAAACATCTGGAGGAGATGGCAGCCGCCTCCCGACGGGGAATCCCCTGCTTTCTTCTGCTGGTGATCCAGATGAAAGGAATCACCAGCTTTCGTCCCAACATGGAGACCCACCCGGAATTCGGCTATGCTCTGGCACAGGCAAAAAAGGCTGGTGTCACGATCCTGGCCTATGATTGTCTGGTGACGGAAACCGGGATGACCATCGACCAGCCGGTGCCGGTTGATCTGACGGAAGTGCTGCCGGTTTCCTGATCCATTGTAACAATTCAGATACCTTGAACGGTTACGACCCGTCACCTTTTTGCTCTTTTTTCATATTATACAGCAATAAGAAAAATAAGGACATTACCTTGGTTATTCCATTAAATTATATCAAACGGAACCAAACCGCCCAGATCGTCTGGATGGCGCTGCCCTCGGAAACGGAGCGCCGCCTTGCTGCTCTGGGTTTTGTACCAGGCGAAACGCTCTCCTGTATCCTGCGGGGACCCGGCAGCAGCATGTCTGCTTACCGGGTCCAGGGCAGGATCATCGCTCTGCGCGGCGCAGATGCCAATCAGATCCTGGTGAAGATTCTGGATAATATCCGTGAGAATTAGTAGTCTGCGCGAACCTTTACTACGATTTTCCGCACCGGAACGCCTTCCCGTACAGCGCAGCGCGGCTTATGTCCGTCAGTTGGGGCAATGATCATACAGTCGCCTGGTCTCAGCTCAATGAAGGTCTGATCCTGCTGGCTGATTCCGCCGTATAAGTACATTTCATCCTCCACATTATAGGGCTGCTTGTGGTGCATTGCGGTAGCTGGGCAATAGCCGATCTTCTCTTCACCAGTTACAACATAGTGTACATCAAAATAGATCTTATGGGTCTCCCAGAAACGTCTGTCCTCCGGCTCTGTCACATAATCCTGCACCTGGGCATATACATTGTCTCCATCGATGGGATACTCCCCTGCCGGCAGGTCTGCCAGGTCTGTGCGATGTAAAAACTCGTAAGCCAGCTTAAATTTTGGCGCCATGTAATCAATTTTCTCCAGTTCTGATAATGCAGATGTGTTCATTGTAAATCCTCCATTTTCATTATTATTTTTTAAATTGCATTTGCTGCAATCTAATTACTCCGCCTTGGCCTTCTCAGCCGCTGCCAGGAATGCGTCTACCAGTACATCATTATTTACGGTCTTTCTTACAATATCAATCATGCCGGAGGTTCTCTCTGCCAGAGTCTCTCTCATGCCATCGATCTGATCAAAATCGATAAACTCCATGCCGTTATTGATCAGATTATTTTTATAGCCATCCAGCTTCTCATCGCACTCATCAAATGCCATCTGCTCAACCTCAGCGCAGGTCTCATCGATCATCTGCTGATACTCTGCAGGCATAGAATCGTAGGTGCTGGTTCCGATATTAACAGAGATGGTATGATAGATATGGTTGCTGTTGGTAAAATATTTCTGTACCTCATAAAATTTATTGGTGTCGATAATATCATACGGATTCTCCTGGCTGTCGATCACGCCCTGCTGCAGACTTAAATACAATTCCGAGAAATCGATTGGAGTGGGGTTGGTTCCCAGCATCTTCCATGCCTCTACCTGATCCTGATTGGTCAGGGTACGGATGTTTAATCCTTTAAAGCTGTCTGGTCCGGTAATCTCCTTATTGGTAGACAGACAGCGGAAGCCCTGGTCTGCTAAAAGCACCAGCTTCATATTGCTCTTTTCAAAGCCTGCATTCAGCTCCTTCCGCACCGTTTCATCGGCAAAGGTTTTTCTGGCCTGTTCTACATTGTCAAACATAAACGGAAGGTTTACGATAGATGTTTCCGGTACATTATTTACCAGTGCATGCAGTCCGGAGATCAGGAATGTAAGATCTCCTTCCTGGCAGCTGGTTACCATATCGCTTTCGGAACCTAACTGTCCGCTGGGGTAAATATTAACTGTCAGATTGCCGCCGCTCTTTTCCTCCAGCTTTGCCTTCATCTGCTCTGCTACATAATTCATCAGAGAATCACTGTTATTGTTATGGCCGATGCTTAAGGTCATTTTGGGCAGATCTGCCGCACTGCCGCCCTCTGCCTGCCCTTCTGCTGCAGGCGCTGCCGCAGCGGCCGCAGTTGTGGCTGCAGAGCTTCCCCCGGCAGAGCCGCAGGCGCAGAGGGAACATCCCAGCAGGGCTGCTGTTAAAATAGTTGCTAATGTTCTTTTTTTCATGATGATAAATCTCCCTTCTTAAAATCGTGATATAAAATAACGCTGCGTAAACAGGTATTTTGACCCCTTTCAAACCAGTTTTATGAAACCAGCAGCAGGCTGATGCCCGGTACAAAGGTGATCAGCAGCAATGCCAGGAAAAATACGCCGATGGCAGGCATTGCCTTTTTCGCAATGGACATAGGCGGAATCTTAGTCAGGGTACTTGCTACATACAGATTGACCCCTACCGGCGGAGTGACAAAGCCGATGGCCAGATTCACCACCATCAGAATACCAAAATGCATGGGATTCACTCCAACTGCCTGAACAATGGGCAGAAGGATGGGGGTAAGGATCAGAATTGCCGGACCGGTATCCATGATCATGCCTACAAACAGCAGCAGCAGGTTCACCATCAGAAGCAGTGTGATCTTATTCAGCCCCAGGCTTCCTACCCAGGCTGCAACCATTTGAGGCGCCTGCAGGATAGCAAGTACCCGGCCGAAGCCAGATGCTGCACTTACAATGAATACCACCGGCGCGTAGGTTTTTACCGCCTCCACAAACACAGGAACCAAGGATTTCAGATCCAGCGTCCGGTATACAAAAAGACTGATGATCAGGGAATATACAACAGAAAGCACCGCCGCTTCTGTTGGTGTTACAATTCCGGAATAAATGCCGCCCAGGATGATAACCGGACTCATCAGCGCCCAGAAGCTGTTCATAAACAGCTTTCCGAAGCCGCCCTTCTTGATCTCTGAAACCTGTTCCCGGATCTTAACCTTATCTTCGCCCCTGAGCTTGCAGTATACAAAGGCATATACCATCAGAAGGCCGCCGATCATTAATCCAGGCAATACCCCGGCGATGAACATGGAGCCCACTGATTCGCCGCTGCTCATGCAGTACATAATGATCGGAATGCTGGGCGGGATAATCACACCAAGGCCGCCGGAAATCGCCACCAGAGATGCAACAAAGGTGATATCATACCCCATGCTTACCAAAATGGGAATGGTCATGGTTCCAACTGCCGCTGTGGTAGCCGGCGCAGAGCCGGAGATAGCTCCGTAAAACAGGCAGGTCACAACAACCGCACAGGGCATACCGGCCGTAACATTGCCCAGGAAATAAGCAAATACATCAAAGATCTTTTTTGACACACCTCCCCGGGCCATAACCACGCCTGACAGCACAAACATGGGAACCGCCAGCAGCGGTGTGCTTTCCAGGCCGCCGATCATCTGACGGATCACAAACGCGAAATTCGCCGGAACGGTCGGGTCCATCACTGCCGGAAACAGGCTGATGCAGAGCAGTACAACGCCCACCGGGACTGCCAGGATCAACAGAACCACCATCAATGCAAACAGAATCGCCAGCATATTAATCCTCCTCTCCCTTATTTCGGATTCCTTTTACCACTTCCTCCAGCATTCGGATCGAAGAAAGCAGGAAACCTGCGGCCGCTGCCGCAAAAACCCACTTTCTTGAAATGGGGATAGCCGTTCCCTTCTGAGTGATCGTCGGAATAATACCAATGGATACCTTTGTCAGGATCACAAACAGAATCAGCATCGCCCCGTCCATGATCACCCCGATCCATCTCTGTATTGACTTCGGCAACAGTACCATAAAAAGATCTGTTTTCATGGCAGAATGGTAATGGATGGTGTAGCTTAAGCTGAGAAATCCTGACCAGATAAACAGATACCGGCATAATTCTTCAGACCATGCAAGAGAATTTCCCAGAACCTTTCTGAAAATAATCTGCGCTGTCAGAATCACCACCATGACAGCAAGGACCGCCGTCATCAGCACTTCTTCAAAATGATCATCCAGCCACTTTAAAATTTTCATGTTTTTCCTCCTTTTCTGTACTTTTGGGGTCTTGATTACGCAATCGATTTCTTAATGTGATTTGAATTATATCAAAGGTTTTTATGGCTGTAAATATTACTTTTATATAATTTATGCAAAATATTTTTGTCTATTTTTACTATAGTTTTCTGCTCGAGCTTTTTAATGTTACGAAATCTATTTCGTTCACAACAAAAGAAAAAACAGGCTATTCGACTGGAAATTTCCATCTATAACCTGTTTCTTTCTTAT
>JAUNOF010000213.1 GCA_030537215.1 Lachnospiraceae bacterium | reverse complement strand
GTAGGCATGAATCAATGGATTCATGTCCTCTTCTTCTTGAAGATCCGGACGCAGCCGGCTTAACCAGACATTTTCTTCCTTGGATAACTTTTTATTAATTAAAATCTGCATGGGAAACAGCAGACCGGTTACATAATAGATGCCGGGAAATGCTTTTTTTATTTCGGCATGGTATTGCTGCTGCAGATGCTTAATCATTTCACGGGGATAATGATTGCTGACCAGCGTCATGGTTAGTTCATCCGGCGGGATTTCCATTACCCTTTCCGTATCTGATTGGTATAAGCAAAGATACCCCAGCACCTTATAGAAATCATTTACACATAAATAGTCGGCGGGACTTTTATATTCGATGATATTGTACTGACGAAAAATCCGCCCGAAGCTTTTCTTGATTTTTCGTCCGGCCTCTACTTTGATGATCAGGGTGTCAATCTGAAGAGGTTTTTGCGTCAGATTGTATTCCTGAAAAAACTGCAGAAATTCCATATCCTCCATAAGTTCGATTTGGATTGCTGCGTGGAAAGCAGAGTGCCATTGCAATGCTTTTTCTTCTGTAGCTTTCATGAAATGATTTCCTTTCTATTATAGTCCATGGAAATAAAGTTCGCAATTGGTAAAATCAATTTACTGGAAATTTGTAAAAATTTTACATTCCACAAAGAGTATATCATATCTTACAAATATTGTCAATTGCAGATTGACTTTACGGCGGTCTCCTGATAAAATATCGCTATCGTACTTGTTTCGTCCACGACCTTTTGAATTTGATATCATATCATGATGTTGGGGTCAAAAGGTATTTTGACCCCTTTGATACCAGATTTCTTCGCGCTTCGTGCTCTCGAAATCTTCAAAAACATTCATAATCCGCTCATTTTTCTACGAAAAATGGCTGCTTATTCATGTTTTTGGCGGGTCCCAAGGCCAAAAATCCTCTTGCAAGCAAGCTTGCATCGGATTTCCGACCTTTTGACCCTGGTATCATATCATTGTTAAATAACAGAAAGCATGTGAAGAAAATGATAAAACAGACAAATGCCCGGCCGCAGGCCGCCAATTACAATCTTTTAAAAAGCCTTGCCATCTTTATGGTAATTGCAGTCCATATGCTGTCTGTGGCAGAGCTGATGCCGGCAGGAGATGTGCGGGCCTACCGGATTCATGAGGTGATCCGAACCCTCCTCTTAACCTCTAACGGCTTATTTTTCATGATCAGCGGACGATTCCTTTTGGAATACTATGACGGCAGAATCGGTCGTTTTTACTGGAAGCGTGTGGTAAAAATCGGGATACCGGTGCTGCTGGCGGCGTTTTTTTATTATTGGTATGTATACGGAAGAAATGGCATGGGGCTGAATTTTTGGAAAGGCTTTCTTAAGGATTTTCTTCAATGCCATATTCAGGGGTATTTCTGGTTTGTGTTTGCGCTGGCCGGATTTTACCTGGCAGTGCCGTTTCTGGCCAGAATGTTTGCAGCCATGAGTCAGAGGGAGAAACGGATCCTTACCTGCGTTACTATGGTATACTTTTTTATTCAGAATCTGTACCAGATTTTCGGTCTGGAGATGGTTCTGACCTCCTATCCTTTTTACAGCTGGCTTTTTTACTGCGTGCTTGGTTATCTTCTGGATACCATGGAATTATCGGGGAAGGAGAAAAATTGGCTGATTCGGGCAGGAGGTCTGGCTTTTCTGGTTTCTGCCTGGGAGATTTGCTTTTGGCAGCGGGAGAATCCGGCGATCCATAATTATTCTGTGACGATGATCCTGATGACCACAGCAATTTATCTGGCTGTGACCACATATGGGGTGCATGTGGCAGAACGGTTTTCTGATGTGATCAATTTTATTACTCGGCGTTCCTTTTATATTTATCTGATGCATGGGATTACCCAGTTTTGGCTGGGAGAGTGGGTTTCCAGATATCTGGCGGGAAATCCTACAGCAGGCCTGATCAGTGATGGTGCCGGTGCCGCCATCCGGGCGGTGCCGGAAAGCGGGGGACTTGCAAGGCTATGGCTTCTCTGGCTGGGGTTATCCTTTGCTTCTTATGGGATGGCGCTGGGAATCGGATGTATTCTGGACTGGATTTATGGTCCGGTATCGAAACGACTGATCGGGATAAAATAGCTGATTGGAAAAGGGGATGTGAAATGATTTATATAACAAAGTTTGAGATCCCAGTTTCTCAAAGAAATGAAAAGTACCAGATGGAGCATCAGGCTGGGTTGGAGCTTCTGGCATATAGTTTGCACCGGGAATACGGTCTTTCTTTTCACGATCTCTCTGCCCAGATTCAAAAGGGGGAGAGGGGAAAGCCATATCTGCCGGATTTTCCGCAGATTCATTTTAATATCAGTCACAGCGGATCTGCGGCGGTTTGTGCCCTGGGAAATCAGCCTTTGGGGATCGATGTAGAGCAGCTCCGTCCGGCAAGACTTGGGGCTGTACGGCGGATGCTGACAGATGAGGAGAAAAGGCGTTTGGATGCCTGTCCGGAACAGGATCGAGATTTGGAATTTTTCCGGATCTGGACGCTGAAGGAAAGCTATGCAAAGGCGTTGGGGATTGGCCTGGCCCTGGATTTTACTTCTGTAGAATTTTCCTTCAGCAGACAACCACAAGGTGAGATCCGGATGAAGCGGCTGAAAGCAGGCGCCCAGAATGAGAACGTACCCTGGAGATTTACCCAGACCATATGGGAAGATTCTTATGTGATCTCCTTCTGCGGACTGGAAGAACCTGGAAATCTAATCCTGGTTTAACCGGAGCAGCAGTATTCCCGGATGATCTGGATATAGTCCTTAGCGTGCTGCGGCAGATACCGCCGCGGCTGGTAGGCGGCGATGGTTGTGGTTTCCACCGGCTGTCTGCCAATGGAAAAGCAAAGGGGATGATCCGATCTGTTTTTTTCCAGAGAATGGAAATAAGAAGCCGGCGCAAAGGCAGCCCCCATCCCATCCATAGCCAGCTGGATAGACATCTGGCTGTTTCGAGTATGGAGCAGCACCGGCGGTTGGATTTCATACTCCTCAAATAATTTTAACGCGATTCCTCCTGTATTCTGGTCTGGATACAGGAGGATAAAATTTTCCTGCTCTAATAACTGCAGATCCAGCCAGGGGTACCGATACCCCGGCTTTTTTTCTGCTCTCTCAGCCAGCGGATGGTTTTCCCATAAGATCAGCACGATTTCCTCCTTGCGAATGATCTGATAGTCTAATAATTTAGGAAATTCGTGGACATTATAAAAGGTGAGATCGATGGAATGATTCCGAAGAGTTTGTTCTGCCACAAAATTAACCTCCTCCATCACATTGATGGTTACAAAAGGATATCTTCGATGAAATTCCATCAAGGTAGGCTGCAGCAGTGTGCTTCCCAGCATGATGGGGATGGCAATATTCAAACGCCCCTGCTCCTTATGAGTGATATCCTCATACTCCTGATCCCATTCTTCTCCAAAGGCCGCGATCTGCTCCGCATAATGCAGATACCGCTCCCCCATATAGGTAGGAATATAAGCATTATCGATCCGTGAAAACAAAGGCGCCCCCAGCTGCCGCTCCAGATTTTTCAGATATTTACTCAAAGAAGGCTGAGAAATAAAAAGGGACTCTGCGGCTTTCCCCATGTTTTTCTGTTTCGCGATAGCTAAGATATAACGTGCTTCCTTCAGATCCATTCCATACCTCCGTAAATGAAATAGCTTTACTGCATAAAAAATATAGAATTTATGTATTTGACGTATATTATATAACTTTTTATAATAA
>JAUNOF010000049.1 GCA_030537215.1 Lachnospiraceae bacterium | reverse complement strand
TTTCTACCACACGGACCTGAACCGTGCGCGTCTGCCAATTCCGCCACTTCTGCATGTCTTACATTTCGTAAGCAACGTAGATAATTATAATCATGGAATCCAATTTTGTCAATAGTTTTTTCAAATTTTTTTACTGTTAAAATTATTCAAAAAATTTTGATTTTTCTCTTGCCAAAATAAAAATCCTGTGCTATACTTACAATCGGTTTGCGGGGTTGCCGGAATTGGCAGACGGGCTAGACTAAGGATCTAGTGGTTGTATGACTGTGTGGGTTCAAGTCCCATACCCCGCACTTATTTTTAAGCATAGGAAAGCTCATGAATACTGGGTTTTCCTATTTTTTTGCCCGAAAAGACCAGAATTTTTTGATTACCTTTGATTACCCATCATTTTATGCAGCAGAAATTTTCTTGCTGACACCCTTCAAATATGTTACACTTACAATATCTTTTATGTGTCTCCCCAATCAGAAAAGCCGCCATGACTTTTCTGCACGCGGCGGTATATCAAAGAAATAACAGAAAGCAAGTAAAAACTATGGAACAGAATGATCGCAGATTTGCAGTATTAATTGACGCTGACAACGTATCACCAAAATATATTAAATATATTCTGGATGAAGTGTCCGACATCGGCATCGCCACCTACAAGCGTATTTACGGCGATTGGACGGATAATGAAAAAAAGAGCTGGAAAAACGTGCTTCTTGACTGGTCCGTGAATCCGATCCAGCAGTACAGCTATACCACCGGAAAGAACGCCACAGATTCCGCTATGATAATTGACGCCATGGACATTCTCTATTCGGGCAATGTAGACGGCTTCTGTCTGGTTTCCAGTGATTCCGACTTTACCAAGCTGGCTCAGAGACTGCGGGAGGCCGGCATGTTCGTTATGGGCATCGGCGAACAGAAAACACCGAAGCCATTCCGAGCCGCCTGTGATACCTTTAAGCTGTTAGAAATCATCTCCTCTGAGGACGCTGCGGAACCTACGGCTTCCGCAAAAGGGAAAACCACCGCTTCCGGTAAGAATGAGGTGGCGTCCATGGATGAAATTCAAAAAACCATCACCAGCAGAGGTGAGATTGAAAAGGCCATCACCAAGCTTCTCATTGAAAACAACAGTCAGAACCAGCCCATTATCCTGGCGAAGGTAGGCAATTTCCTCACCAAACGCTTTTCCGATTTTGATGTGAGAAATTACGGCTACTCCAAGCTTTCCACCTTCCTGGAAAACCTGGACAATAATGATTTTCAGGTGGTAAAGCTTCACGGCGGCTATTTCGTTCAAGAAAAAAGCGCCAGCATTCCCCTATCCGAAATTGAAAAGGAGATTGTCCGTATCATACAGGACAACAATGGCCATGTAGACAATCTGAGCGTGATTCACGAAGAGCTTAAAAAAGTCTTCCCTTCCTTTGATGTAAAGCAGTACGGCTTCAGCCGCCTGTCCAGCTTTATCCGCAGCTTCGGAACCTTTCGGATTAAAGATAATATGGTGCAGATGCGCTGAGAAGGACTCTCAGTATACAAAAAGACAAAATTTTTATGTTGTCACACATTCTCTTCTTGTCCATATCCTACAGTATAAGTAAAAAAACAAGGAGATTCCAACTATGTGTGATATGAATTCTTTTGAAACCAGCTCTGCTTCCCTTTCCCGCTTTGAACCTCATGTTCACGAGATCACCGGAAGCACTCAGATCGCGGAACGCTGTGAAGACCCTCACAACCATCGTTTTGCTGCTGTTTCCGGCGAAGCGATTCCTTATATGGGCAGCCATGTACATGAAATAAAGTTCCGCACAGACACCTACGACGGGCATGAGCATGAATTCTGTGGAACCACCTCCCCCGCCATCCCGGTGGGGGACGGACGGCACGTTCATTTTGCAAAGGCAGTTACCACCTCGGAAGACGGACATTCCCACCTATTCCGTGTCGCCTCCTTGATTGATAATCCGATTGAGAAGAATTGCTGCAGATGTGAGGAATAAAGAACGATTCCTGCCCTATCCCCCTCTCCTCACCTCCCCGGGCGTTTTCCCGTAATGCCGCTTAAACAGCCTGCAGAAATAATTCTGGTCCGGGTATCCGCACAGCAGGGCAATCTCTCCGATCCTCTGATCGGTGCGCTGTAAAAGGTCCATGGCAGTCTCCATCCGGATCCGAGACAGGTACTCCATCACGCTTTCCCCGAAATCCCGGCGGAAGGAGGAGGTAAGGGTCGCCCGGCTGCAGTAAAACTCTTCACAAAGCTGATCCAGCGTCAAACGCTCCCGATAATGGCTGTCTAAATACGCCCGGACATTATTGGTCAGATCCCGGCATTCCGCACGAAGATAGTTGGACAGGGATAAGTAGCCTGCACACATCTTCATAATGGAAATACAAGCCTGGATCTGCTCCTTTGTCCGGCATGGCACTTTCCGTACTGCCTTTTCTAACTGTTGGGAGTCGATGCCGTATCCGGCAGCTTTCTCCAGCACGCTCCTCCGGCTGGTTCTGGAGGTATCCAGCACCTGTCCCATCATCAGATATCCTGAAAGTACACCGAAATCGTACAGCGGCGCTACCGCTTCATAAAGATCACAATGGCACCGGTAGATCCAGATTTCCCCGGTCTGCTGCGCGCGTTCCAGCGCTCTCCGGTCATGCTGCAGGCAGCAGGCCAGCCCCTGCTCCTCCTGCTGGATCCGTTCACAGAAAGGATTGGCTTTCTCCGGATAAATACATAGAAGCTTCCCCTCTGCGTCAAACAGGCTCATACGGAAGCCGGATACCAGGTAAAGCTGCCGCAGCGCCTCTGTCAGATTCCTATCAATTTCTTTCATATCGTTCTCCATTTGCAATCATTTCATCCGATTGTGCTAATTCTAATTCGATCCTCCATAGCTGTCCTCCGTCTTATTTTTTATAATGATCCTAACAGATGGTTCAGCAAACGCACACCTGTCTGAACCGTAAATGGAGCACAATAAATCCCAATACCAGGAGGATTCACTATGGACCAGAAACCAGTTTTAGTCATCATGGCAGCAGGAATGGGAAGCCGTTACGGCGGCTTAAAGCAGATCGATCCCATCGATGAATACGGCAATCTGATCATCGATTTTTCCATTTATGATGCCATAGAAGCCGGCTTTGAGAAAGTCGTTTTTATCATCAAGCATGCCATTGAGAAGGAGTTCAAGGAGCAGATCGGAAACCGGATCGCAAAGCAGATCCAGGTGGAATACGTTTTCCAGGAACTAAATCTTCTGCCGGAAGGCTATGAGGTGCCAAAGGGCCGCCAAAAGCCATGGGGGACAGGACATGCGATTCTCTGCTGCGCGCCCTATATCCAGACTCCCTTCGCAGTGATCAACGCCGATGATTATTACGGCAAGTCTGCATTTTCTGCAATTTATCGCCAGCTTTGTTCCATGAAGGATGATTCTATCTGCCACTATACCATGGTAGGCTATGAGCTTTATAAGACCTTAACCGATCACGGTCATGTGGCTCGGGGGATCTGTTCGGTAAATGAAGCCGGAATGCTGACGGATATCCAGGAACGCACCCGCATTGAAAAACGCGACGGCATTGCCTGCTACAGCCCAGATGAGGGCATGACCTGGAATCTCCTTTCCGAAGAGACTACGGTTTCCATGAATTTGTGGGGCTTCACCCCCAGCATCTTCCCAGCCTTAAAGCAGCGCTTTCATCATTTCCTGGATCAGCAGCTTCCGGTAAATCCTCTGAAATGCGAGTACTTCCTCCCATTCATTGTAGATGAAATGCTGAAGGAGGGTAAGGCCGATGTGAAGGTACTCGCTTCTCCGGACAGCTGGTACGGGGTCACCTATAAGGAAGATAAGGAAAAAGTAGTTGCCGCGATCCGTGCCCTGAAGGATCAGGGACAATATCCGAAGCAATTATGGAAGGAGGCCAAAGTATGAATTTCACAGAACTTGCAGTGGGGCCATGCAGGCAGATCCAGGAAGCGGTCCAGGCATTTTTACTGCCTGGCGTCGTCTCAGAATGCTGCCGTTACGGCAACGGGCATATCAACGACACATTCTGTCTTACCATGGACACAGAAAATGACCGCCAGCGCTTTATTCTCCAGCGCATCAACACCCATGTATTCCAGGATCCAAAAGGACTGATGCAGAATATCTCAGGTGTAACCCAGTTTCTTCGCAGGGAAATCCTTGCAAAGGGCGGCGACCCGGACCGCGAGACCCTGACGCTGATCCTCACGAAAAACGGAGACTGCTGCTACTGTGACAGCGCCGGCTTCTGGTGGCGTGTCTACCGCTTCATTGAGAATGCTTCTACCTACGATGTGGTAAAAAAACCGGAAGACTTCTATCAAAGCGCCAGAGCATTCGGCCGCTTCCAGCGCCTGCTTGCCGGATTTCCTGCTGCAAAGCTAACCGAAACCATTCCGAATTTCCACAACACTCCCGTGCGGTTTCAGACCTTCTTACAGGCTGTCCGCCAGGACCTTTGCGGCCGTGCCAGCCAGGTACAGAAGGAGATCCGTTTCGTTCTGGAACGGGAACGTGATATTCCGGTGATTATGGACCTTTTACATGATGGGCGCATGCCCCTCCGTGTCACCCACAATGATACCAAATTAAACAATATCATGCTGGATGATGAAACAGGAAAGGCCATCTGCGTCATCGACCTGGATACCATCATGCCGGGAGCCTCTGTCTTCGACTACGGTGATTCCATCCGATTCGGCGCAAATACCGGAGAAGAGGACGAGCAGGATCTTTCCAAGGTTTCCCTGTCCCTGGAATTATTTAAGACTTATACCAACGGGTTTCTGGATGGCTGTGAGGGAAGCCTGACGGACCTGGAGCTTGCCATGCTGCCTATGGGCGCAAAGCTGATGACCCTGGAATGCGGCATGCGGTTTCTCACCGACTACCTGCAGGGTGACACCTACTTCCGCACCCATCGGGAAGGACAGAACCTGGACCGCTGCCGCTCTCAGTTCGCCCTGATTGCCGATATGGAACAAAAGTGGGATCAAATGCACAAAATTGCTGCAGATGCTGCCGCCGCTTTTCATTGATGCGAATAACCGGAAGGATACGAAACCGTCAGGAAATTGATTAATAAGAAAGGAAGTTCACCATTTTCATGCCAAAGGCATACGTGGTGAACCTCCTTTTTCCTGTTAGATCTGAAGTTTTCCCTCCATCCCTTCATAGGAAACCTGATATTCCGTCCCATCCTTCATATGAATCCTTACTGGGCCATAGCCGCCGCAGCCTTCACGGTCTGTCATCACAATCCGTTCTACCGGAAACAGCTCTTCTTCCGTCCATTCCGATCCGTCCTGCTTCGTCAGCACGGCGCTGATCATCAGATAAGGCGAATATTCATAATAGCGGGATTTCTGGCTGACGCCGTAAATCAGCACGCTCTCCTCTTCCACTGCGCTCATGCCATGTCTTCTTTCCCACTTTAGTTCGTCAAACCCGGCGTACGCTACCATTGCCACCTGCCCCCACCGGGATGCGGCGATCACCGCCCTGGCTCCGGTCAGCGGACACTGGCGTTCCTGGATAACTGCCTGCCCCTGCAGGGGAAGGCCATAGGCCCCTAAGGTCAGACAATAGGGCTTTTTGGGAATTCTCACCTTGTCAACATGAATGGTTCCCAGTGTAGCCGGAAAATCTGCAAGTGCAATGGAGGCCTGATCCTGGAAGGTAAACTGAAAATCAAAATATACCATTCGGTACAGCACCTGATCTCTCACCCCGGCATACATGCAGATATTCGGGATTCTTCCTGCGGCTTCTTCTTCATATTTTAGGAGATACTGCATCGCCTCTCCATTTCCAGAAAATCCCAGTTTTTCCCATGGAAAATGGCTATTGAAGGCCAGACGCATGTACCCGGCCAGGCCGGGATTATCCTGCTTCATCAGCACCTTTCCGGTGCGGAATTCCGTAAGACCGCTGGCTGTATGATCATCCACCACGATTCCCGGTCCGTCGAGAACCACGGTATGGACAAAAGCCTCTGCCCCATCCTCATTCCCGGCTTGTCTGTCCCAGATCTGGTTTGTTTCCGTTTCCGTCCAGAAGGGATGATCCTCCGGGAAGGTCAGACACAGCAGCGGGTCCGCCAGCCAGAAGGGGCTTGCCGCACAGCTGTAGGACTGAACCATAGGCTCAAAGGGACCGTAAAAGCCCAGATGAGGAACTCCCTCGTGGAAGCATTCCTCCCGGCTGACAAACTGGAGAATCGAGCCGGACAGAATTCTCCTGGCAAGTCCTCCGAAGCCTGGCTCCTGTCCAGGGTCTGAGAGCAGATACACGGCAGCCAGAGGCGCCGACGCGGCGCAGCGGTAGCTTCCGCTTCTCCCCCACATGGTCACATGAGCCTGCCGGTCAAAGAAGGCCGGATATGTTTTCACAAACTCACGGCAGTACTGATCGATGCGCTGCGCCAGCCACGGCTCCTTTTCATATCCGTACCACTGGTTCCACAGCGGGCCGTATACATGAAAAGCCCATGGACAATAGTAATCAAACAGATGACCGTCCCGGTACCATCCGTCTCCCGCATAATAGGAGACGATCGCCTGGGCATGGTCCCGCATCATATCCTGGTCAATGGGATACCCCTCCCGGTCCAGGAATCCCAGAATCAGCATATTGAACAGCCGCCAGTTGTGGTGTCCCGTATGAGAATGCCCGAAACCGCCAAGATACGCTGCAATCCGATCCTTCTCCTCTTTACTGTAGGTATCCCAGATCACAGACCTGCAGAAGGTGAGTCCGATCACCAGGGAGGCGCACTCGCAGGTGTGCTGAAATGCCAGCTCCCCGGGCAGACCCTGCGGACGGATCTCCTCAATGGTCATCAGATAACTGGGAGTTCCAGGCGTAACTGCCCGGAGGATCTGTGTTCGGTAATACTCCTTTACCGACCGTCCTCCCACTGCTGCCTCCGGGTCTGCCGCCAGCGGCGCCGCCGCGATCAGAAAGCTTCTTGCCAGTCCCTCGAATTTTTCAGCCGCCAGCCGCCAGGAGGGCTGCCCCGGCTGGGGGTAGCTGACATTTGTTTCTTTTCTTGGAAATCGGATAGGATCTTCCATCTGCTTCACATGCCGGAAAACGCCTTCTAACAGAAAACGGCATAATTCCATATAATGCTGACGTCCCATGCCGGTATACGGGCTTTTCTCATAATCCGGCTCTTTTACCACAAATTTCATACCTTCTCCTTTTTCCATCTGCATAAAAACGGATCCTTCAGCTTTTCCAGATAAGCTTCCAGCCGCTGGCGCATCACAGCGACCATTTCGTCCGTCTCATCCTCCTGAATGATGCGGGGATTCATCTGGAAGGGATCTTGTTTCCTGTCATAAAGCAGCTCCGATGGTGCAGCATCCGGCGCATATCCATTGCACGCCACATATGTATAGCGATCTGTGAGAATGCCTCTCCATCCATATGCCTTATGGGTCATACCGCGTCTGGCAAATTCTCCTACCATATCCGCCCCTCCTGGATAGGAACAGAGAAACATCCATTCCGGTGCGTCAGGATCCTCTCCGTTTAAAATTGACGCTCCATGGCCATAGCCCTCGCAGGTATCCGGAACCGGCAGCTCCAAAAGCTGAAGCAGGGTGGGCATATGATCCGGGCTTGCCGCCAGCACCGGACAGGTACCAGGCTGAATCCGCCCCTTCTGACGCAGAATCAGCGGAATATGAACCGCCTCCTCATACCAGATATTCTTGCTCATCAAGCCGTGAGAGCCCATCATCTCTCCGTGGTCCGAGGACAGCGCCACCAGCGTCTGTTCTTCCAGACCAGCCTCCTTAAGCGCCTCCATCACCCGGCCAAACTGCTCATCAATGCCGTGGACGGCAGCAAAATACTGCCGGGCAATCACCTCCATCTCGGGCGTCCTCTTTTCCTCCGGCACATTGTCCCTCCATGAAATCGGAAGGTTACGGAACTTCTCGTAATAGCGGTCCGGAACCAGCTCATAGGGAAGATGGGGCGGGTTATAGGAAAGGAACAGAGCAAATGGCTCATCCTTTCCCTGGCTGGCCTTGATAAACTGGATGGCCTTGTCTGTCTCATATTCTGCCGACCACTTTCCAGGCCGGATCTGCTTTGGCGTATCCTCCCAGTAATGAGGGTCCAGATGCTCATCGCAGGCCCCGTAGGACAGCCAGTAATCAAAGCCCTGACGGCGTTCTCCTGGCGGAGTGTAGGCATCCCAGTCCCTTGCCCCGCTCTCCGGATGGCTGGTAAAATTCTGTTCCGATGCATCCAGATGCCACTTTCCGATATATCCGGTGCGGTATCCATGGTCCTTTAATACATTTCCAATGCAGGTCTCCTGAGGCTTCAGCATGATCACCTCTTCCAGCCCGATCTTGCAGTTGGTCCAGAGACCGATGGAAAGGGGATACTTTCCGGTCATCAGACTGCCTCTATGAGGCGTGCAGAGAGGAAAGGTGCTGTACGCATTGGTCAGATTCAATCCCTCCTGCACAAAACGATCCATACACGGTGTCTGCACCGAATCCTGTGCCGATGCTCCCAGCGCATGATACCGCCACTGATCTGCAAAAATATAGATCAGATTTGTTTTCATCCCTTCACGCCCTTTCTCTAGGAACTACCAGTAAAGCTTCCAGTCTGTTACCATGCGGGTCAGCGCTTCCATATAGAAATAGTCGCCCCAGGTATTGCACTCATCTACTCCTCGGTTTGTACACGTATTTTCCCTGGAATCGCGGGCATAGGTTCCGTGGAGCAGAAGCCCGTTTGACTGACGGATATCCTGGTTGCCGCACTGCTTAATCAGTGCATGGAGCATACGGTACGCTGCCTGGCGGTAGTAGGAAGCCCGCTCCTCATCCAGATACTTCGCCATCTCCATCATACCGCAGACAGCAATGGCAGCCGCTGAGGAATCCCTTGGCTCCGTGCTTCCGGTGTCAAAATCAAAATCCCAATAAGGGATCAGATCCTCCGGCAGATGGCAGATGAAGTAATCCGTCACCTTGCAGAACAAATCAATATACGATGCTTCCTTTAAATACCGATAGCTGAGGGCGATGCCGTACACCCCCCATGCCTGTCCCCTGGCCCATGCAGAGCCGTTGCGGTTGCCCTGATGGGTGACGCCGTAGGTGGGCTCTCCGGTTTCCATATCAATAAAGTGAGTGTGATAGGTAGAATTATCCGGACGCAGGATACACTTCATAGCTGTGCGGATATGATTCTCCGCAATCTGTCCATAACGCTGCTCTCCAGTTACCTCCGTTGCCCAGTAAAGCAGGGGCAGATTCAAAAGGCAGTCGATGATCAGCCGGTACTCCTTAGGCTCTCCCACATTTCCCCATGCCTGCAGGAATTTCCCCCGTTCCCGGTAACGCTGTGCCAGATGGTCCGCTGCCAGAAGCGCCGCCTTCTTTGCATGCTCATTGCCGGTCAGCTTATATGCTGCCACACAGGATAAGCTGAACAGAAAGCCCATGTCGTGATGGTTCACATCAATTTTATGTTCGATCCGTTCCAGGAAGCTTTCTACCTGGATTTCCGCCGCCTTCCGAAAGCTCACGTCCCCGGTGGCTTCATAGGCCAGCCAGATCACGCCGGTCCAGAACCCTGTGGTCCACTCTACATTTTCCGTAGGCTGGTAAAACCCATTGAAGCTATTGGAAGACTGGAAATGATAGGTAAATTCAGTCAGGTTTTCCTTGACAATGGCCGCTGCCCGGTCTAACGCTTCCCTGGCCTCCTTCCCATCCATGGATGGATAGTTTAAAATTCCTTCTAACGTCTGAGCCATTTTCTTTTCCTCCCCTTTCCTTGAATGTAATGGTTCCGGTAACGGTTCCGTGCGTTACCCCTTAATACCGCTGGCTGCCACGCCCTCCACGAAGAACTTCTGACAGCTTAAGAATACGATTACAACAGGAATCAGGGAGCACACGGAGGCTGCCATGATCCACGCATAATCTGCACCGAACTGTGAGATAAACATACGAATTCCCAGCTGAACCGTCTTTAATTCCTTAGTCTTTAAATAGATCAGCGGTCCCATAAAGTCATTCCACACATTGGTGAAGGTAAAAATCGTCAGGGTAGCCATAGCCGGCTTGCCAAGGGGGAAGATGATCCTCCGGAAAATACCGAACTCATTTAATCCATCGATTCGTGCCGCCTCGCACAGCTCGTCTGGGATACTGATATAAAACTGGCGGATCAGGAATACTCCGAATGCGGAAAATGCCTGCATCAGCACCAAACCGAGATGGGTATCATTCAGCCCCATTTTGGAAACCAGGATAAACTGAGGCACCATATATACCTGCCAGGGCACGGCGATGGTAGTCACGTACATCAAAAAGATGGTATCTCTTCCTTTAAATTTACATTTTGTAAAGCCGTATGCCGCAAAGCAGCTGGTGCACAGCTGAATAATGGTGGTGCAGACGGTCAGCTTGGCCGTGTTCAGGAAAAAGGTCACAAGCGGAAGCTTCTGCCAGATGATCTGATAGTTTTCCGGGTGCATGGTTTCCGGCCACCACCGCATGGGAATGGAAAAAACATCCTTATTCAGCTTCAGGGATGAAATCACCATCCAATAAAACGGAACCAGCATAAACAAAGATAAGGCAATCAGGAAGCCATACAGTACCAGTTTCGTAACGTTTCTTTTCTGTTCCATCTCTCTTCCCCCTTCTACATATCCTTAGACCATTTCTTTTCCCCGGAAAACTGGATCAGGGTGATAACCAGCACAATGGCAAAGAGTACAATGGCCGCCGCGCTGGCCGGGCCAAATTCCCAGCTTGTAAATGCTTTTTCATAAATAAAGTTAACCAATGTTTTGGTTGCATTGCCGGGGCCGCCTCCAGTCATAACGTAAACCAGATCAAATACCTTAAAGCACTGGATGGTCAGCATGATCAGCACAAAGAAAGTGGTTGGAGTCAGCATCGGCACGGTAATATACCACAGCTTCTGCCAGCTGTTAGCCCCGTCGATTGCCGCTGCCTCATACAGAGATGTGGAAATGCCCTGAAGCGCTGCCAGGTACACGATCATATAATAGCCCATATACTTCCAGACACTGACAATGGATACGGCAACCATTGCCCAGTTTTTATCCACCACCCACCGGGGCGGATTGGAAATTCCAATAAACTTGAGAAACTCATTGATGGGGCCGAAATCCGGCTGGAACAGCATGTTCCAAACGGCGCCCACTGCTACGATGGATGCAATGTAAGGAAAATAGAATGCCACACGGAATATGGATACGCCTTTGATCTTGCTGTTCAAAAGCACCGCCAGAAGCAGCGCAAGCACCAGCGTAGGCAGAACGGTCATCAATGCATAGCTGATGGTGTGGGTCAGCGCACCTACAAACAGCCGATCACCAAACACATCAGCAAAATTGGCAAGACCTACAAATTCCATCGGTCTCTGGGAGCCATCCCAACTCATAACACTTAATACAAATGAGAAGATAACGGGTATAAATACAAATACCGTATATCCAATCAGATTCGGCAGGATAAAGCTGTAGCCGATCACCTGGTTCCGAATAAAACGTCTGCGTTTGGATGATGCCAGGACATTTTTTGATTCATTGCTCATAGAAGCCCTCCTGTTTTTTAGAAAGCGGACAATCACGATCCCTTAAGGGCATGATGTCCGCCTTTCTATTTTCTTCGCAGCTGTGATTTTTCGTAACTGTTCCGTACCTTCACAGTTACTTTCTCTCTTTATATTCTTATACGCAGGAATATTCTCAACCGCTGCGCCGTAACGATGATTTCATTACCATTCCTTGATCTCAGCAACACGCTCCTGCAGCTCCTTCATGCCGTCCTCTACTGTATAGGAGTGAATCATGATCATTTCATGCACCTCATCTAAGACAGTGCGGATCTCCTCAATCTTCGGATCCAGCGGACGGTCAAAGCTGTAATGCACATAGCTCAGCGCTTCCACATTGCTGTCGCCCTCCGGGAAATATTCTGCGGAGGCAATGGTCTCTAAGGATTCCTCGGTCTGGATGCCGGTAAACACGCCCTCTGCCGCAAGAAGCTCTGCTGCTTCCTCAGATGCTGCAAACTTTACAAAATCCCAGGATAACTCCGGTTCATCTGTAAATGCGCTGATTGCAATGGGAGTTAACGCGCCTACCGTATAGCCGGCTTCTGTATCAGCAGGATGAGGGATTTTCGCAATTCCCCAGTTGAAATCCGTCTCGCCGGAGGCCTGTGACTGCATCATGGTAGCAATAAACCAGGTTCCCATGGGCATCATAGCACACTGCTGGTTCTTAAATACAGAGTTGTAATGAATGTTTGCCGTCTTTAAGGTGGAATAATCCTGAACGTAGCCGTTGTCCTGAAGAGCCAGCGCTTCCTCATACCACGGTGTCAGGAAGCTGTAGTCCTGCTCCACCACGGTATTCTTTCCATCCTGAACGGCCCAGTTAGTTACCAGCGCCTGCCAGGTATGGTTGTGGCTTCCATAAACCTTGGAGCTGCCCTCGCCGCTGGTCATCTTCGCCGCCAGCTGGTAGTACTCCTCCCAGGTCATATCATTGGACGGATATTCAACACCTGCTGCGTCAAACAGATCCTTATTGTAGTACAGCACATACCAGTCATTCCGGTATGGCAGGGCATAGGATACGCCGTTGTACTGAAGCTGCTCTGCCGCACCCTTATAAATAGATAAATCAAAATTATCTTTCTCAATAAACTCATCAATAGGAAGAAGCTGCTTCTTATCCGCCATCTGAAGCATGGAGCCCATATCCTTCACCCAGATCACATCCGGATCCGCCTGAGCTGCAGATAAGCTGATTCCCAGGGAATTGTTGTACTCATCCGCAGAGGTATCAATGATCTTGATCTCCACATTGGGGTTCTTTGCCTCATATGCATCGATTACGGTCTGGAACTGAGGTGTGGATTCATTGTCCCAGGTGGTCACAGACAGAACCGTCTTTTCTGCCGAATCACCAGAAGCGGCCTGGGTTTCATTCCCTGCCTGCGCTCCGCCCCCTGCATTTTCTGCCGGCTTGGAAGAGCTGCCGCCGCATGCAGTCAGACCGGTGCATGCCATTACAACTGCCATCATTGCTGCTACTTGTTTCTTTTTCATATAAAATAACCTCCCGCATTGTATTCCTTTGATTTATGATATCATAATCTGTACAAGTACCTTAACTTCTCCTATATCTTATCAAAAACCCAGATCATTCTAAATTAATGATTTGCAGAAAAAGCTTTCCTTTTTGCTGTTTTCCCGGTCTGCCTCCCTCTGAAAAACTTGTACTTTTTCAATATTCTGTTACTATTTTCACTTTTCCCCAGGTTCGATTGTCAAAAACGCTGATTTTGTGTATGATATAAGGACAAGGGAGGATAAAATTACATGAAAAAAAAGTTGCCAAAGACCTTTAGTTCACGCATGATTTTGTGTAATATGCTGATTATCTTCTGTATTGCCGGGTTTATCAGCATCTACAATTACATGTCATATAAAAAAGATGTGATCCGCAGCGAAACCGTCAATTCGGAAAGCCGTCTGGAGCTTTTGTCTTCCCGCCTGACCGTTGCCTGCGAAGAGATGATTAATATTGTGCAGAACTGTACCAGCCGGCAGACACTGTTTCTGTTTACTTCCTATAAGGATTACCTTCCCGTATCCAAAGAACAATCGGCTCTTTATGCCGCTAATGTCCTCCGGGACTTCTGCGCCATATCCGGCTACAGTCAATATTTATATAAGATCACCCTGTATAATCAGAAAAATCTTCTGATTCAGGGAGGCAATGCACCCGGAAACGGAAACGATGCCCAGCAGATCATGGCTGCTCCCTGGTTTTCCAGGCTTCTTCACCAGGATTCCAATCAGTTCTCCCTCTCCGTGGTGGATAATCCATTTGCCCTGGGCAGCTATTCAGAACCGAAGCTTCTTCCTCTGCTGCGTCCTCTGTCCTACCATTCCTCCGACCATCCAGAAGACGCCTGGGTCTTCCTTGCCATTTCACCCCGGCTGTTTCAGGATACCCTGGCTGTGGTTCCTCCGTCCAGCCGTTTGGCCGTGATCACAGCAGAAAATGAAGTCATCGCCGGTCGGAATCTTGAAGACTACGAGAATGAAGCCATTTGTCAAATCATTCGAACAAACCTGCAGGCAGAAGCCTCCGCCCAGGCAGGCAGCAGCCTGGTTCATCTGTCCGGCCGTGACTGTGTTCTGACCTGGAACCAGATGCCGGTATGTGATCTGATTCTGTATGAGGTTCTGCCTATAACCGATATGCCCCTTGATTTTCACATTGTCCAGCGCACAGTGGGACTGGTATTCATCTTTTGTATTGGAATCGGCTTTTTCCTGTCCACGCTGTTTTCCCGGTACCTGACGCTGCCCATTGAACGGCTGAATCATCATCTGGACACAGTGGCAACCGGCAATTTTACCCCCAATCCGGAAATCGAATCCGATGATGAGATCGGCTGGATCGGAAAACGGATTAATCGGATGAGCAGCCATATCCAGGAGCTTCTGGAAAACCGGATCCAGGCGGAAAAGGAGAAAAAAGATCTGGAGATCAAAATGCTGCAGGCACAGATCAATCCCCACTTCCTTTACAACACCCTGGACTCCATCAAGTGGATCGCCAAAATGCAGCACAACAACGGGATCGTACAGGTGGTAACTGCTCTTTCTTCTTTATTAAAAAATATGGCAAAGGGCTTTAACGAGAAGGTTACCATCCAGCAGGAGCTTGACTTCTTGAATGATTATGTAATTATTGAGAAAATCCGGTATATTGAACTGTTTGATCTGGAGATTGAATTAGAGGATCCATCTCTTGCCCAGGCACGCATCGTCAAGCTGACGTTGCAGCCCATTGTGGAAAACGCCATTTTCTCCGGCATCGAGCCAAGCTGTAATCCAGGACTGATCCGAATCCGCATTTTTACCCAGGATCAGACCCTCTATCTTACCGTTACCGATAATGGAGTGGGGATCAGTGAAGAGAATATTCAGAAAATGCTCACCGACACCTGGCGGGTCACCAAAAGCTATATGAGCGGGATCGGCCTTCCTAACGTGGACCGGCGCCTGAAGCTGGTTTATGGGGAGGAATACGGACTGAGCATTACCAGCGAAGTGGGGGCCTATACTACCGTTACCATCTCACTTCCTCTGGAATATTAAAAAGGAGGAACTACTATTATGTATCGAATCGTACTGGTTGACGACGAACCGCTGATTCTGGCAGGAATCGTTTCCCTGATCCGCTGGGAGGACTGGGACTGCACCGTTGTCGGCAAGGCGACCAATGGGCCGAAAGCATTGGAGCTGATTCATCAGGTTCTGCCGGATATCGTGATCACAGACATCCGTATGCCTGTTATGAATGGACTGGAGCTGATGGAAGAATGCCGCAGGCAGGGCTATTACCCGGCATTTATCATTCTCACCAATCTGGAGGAATTCCAGCTTGCCAGAAAGGCGGTATCCCTGGGCGCCATCGACTACCTTGTGAAGCTGAATCTGGAGCCGGAACAGCTGTGTGATGCTCTTGACCGTGCCAAAGGCTTTTGCGACCAGCAGGAAAGCTACCAGAACCGCCAGCTCTATGACCAGCTTCTCCGTGACAATGCCGGCCAGCTGGAGCACAACATTTTTTACCAGCTTCTCCTGGGTCCGGGAACCGGAGATCTGGCTGTTCCAGAGGAGCTTGCCGCCCGCTACCCATACCCGCTGGTTATCCAGTTTACCATGCAGCCGGAGCAGATCCAATTTAACACCCTTGATCCTTATGATTTTCCCTTTATCCGGCAGCAGCTTACTGATATTTTGTCCGGTATCTGTGCCCGTTATTTCCAGGCATTTACCATATTGTTTTCTGCCGAAAACTGCATTCTGCTGACAGGATGTCTGAAGACGGCAGATTATGACAAAGCAGTCTTACGTGAATTCTGCGGTAAGGTAAACGGCGCTCTGAACATCTATTTCGGGCTGAAGGCAGTATTTGGAATCTGCGATGCCCCTGAAGGGATCAAGGAGCTCCCCCAGGCGGCGGCACATGCACGGGACGCCATGAAGCACTACTATTACGATTCCAGCTCTCCTGTCATATTTTATAACCAGCAGACCCCGCCCTCCGCTGCCCACCGTGACTTCAATATCAACCTGCTGAAGCGTCCCATCGCCAGCGCCGTCACCCAGAACAACAGCAGCCAGCTGAAAAGTATTTTTGCCGAGCTGGCTGACCTGTTCCATGAATACCATCCCAGCCGCTCCCAGGCTGTCAGCGCCTGCATCAACCTGTATACCTATTTAAACGGCCTGTTTTTAAATGAAGGAAGCCGTTACAGCCATATTTTTCCAGATACATTAGACATTGTTGAGCATGTCAAGCAGCTGATCAGCCTTCAGGACATTCTGATCTGGCTGGACAGCTTCAGCAAGCAGCTCTGCCAGCTGATGGAGGAGCGGCGGGAAAAGCCTCTTGATAAGCTGGTCTGCCAGACAAAACAGTATGTACAGGAGCATTACCGGGAAAAGCTGACCTTGTCTGATATTGCCAACCATCTTAACATCAGCCCCGGGCATTTAAGCAACACCTTCCGGAAGGTATCAGATATGACGTTGTCTGACTATATCGCCCAGGTGAAGATTGAGGAGGCTATGAAGCTGATCGACACTCACCAGTATCTGATCTATGAGGTTGCCGATATCCTTGGATTTGAAAATGCCTATTATTTCAGCAAGGTATTCCGCAAGGTGACCGGCCAGTCTCCCCGGGAGTATGAGCAGGCAAGCCGCACGCCTTAACATGATGCAAAATCGTAACTGTTCAGTACCTTCACAGTTACGCAAAATCATACATACTGGCTGACTCTGCGGGCGATTTCCACAAGCCGCGGAAGGCATGCATCGAAAAACATCTGGTAGGACAGGCAGAAATACTGATGATAGCCGTCCTCCCTCCGACGGTTTCTCCTGCAGCCTCCCCGGCAAAGAGCTCCATAGCGGCAGGCAGCGCAGGCCGCCTCTTTGTGCAGAGATTCCTGAATATATCCGATTTTCTCCCGCATCTGGTCGATCTCCTCCACGGTATGCTCCCTGAAATTTCCCAGCCGGTATTCATCCAAAACATAAAAGTCACAAGGGTACACGGAACCGTCGGCCTCCACCACATACTGCAGCCCGCAGATCCCTCTCATATCACAGGATTCCGGCATCTGCCCCAGAAGAACCGCAATGTAATTCTCAAACTGCCGGATATAAGGCTGTCTGCCCTGTAACAGATCCGAGTACCACAGATCAAACAGCTCAATTAAAAATCTTCCATAGGCTTCCGGCGTCAGAGAATACTCCCTGCCTCCCGGCTCTTCCCCGAAAGGATCCAGACAGGCAATAAACTGGAGATAATCCAGATGGTTCTTCCGGTAAAATTCATAGGTTTTCCTAACCTGCGGAGCAGTCCTCCCATTCACCACCGACAGAATATTAAATTCCACTCCCGTCTTTTTCAGCAGTTCCACATGCTCCATCACCTTGTAAAAGCTGCCTTCTCCTCCTGGCGTTTTCCGGTAATAATCATGTAGCTTGGGCCCTCCGTCCAGAGACACTCCAACCAGAAAATGCTGATCCCGGAAAAATTCCGCCCACTGCCGGTCCAGGAAGCAGCCATTGGTCTGGAGCGTATGAATGATCTGGACATGGTTTTTATTATACTGCGCCTCCAGCTCCACTGCCTTTCGGTAAAAGTCAAGGCCCCGCAGCGTCGGCTCTCCTCCCTGGAAGGCGATGGTACAGCTTCCCTCTGCATAGGCAAGGGCCTGCCGGATCACCGCCTCAAGGGTCTCCTCACTCATCATTCCATAGGAGGCTTTTTCCCGTTTCTCCATGGTATCATAATAAAAGCAATACGCACAGCGCAGGTTGCAGTTGCCTGACGCTGGTTTCATCAAGATTGTAATTGGCGGCATGTTGTCTCCTTCCCCATTTCCATTCATGCAAAATTATATAGTCCAGATCGGAACTACAAAATTATCTCTGTCGATCACACCAACCTTCGGCTTCATACAGATAACCGCGCCCTTCCCCCTCGGCACGGAGGCTCGGTCCAGAAGCGCAAATACCTTTGTCAGCTCTGTTCCCGGATTGGACGTTTTTTTTATTTCAATGGGATTCAGGATTCCATCATGTTCCAGAACAATGTCAATTTCTTTTGCGTCCTTATCCCGATAATAATACATATACGGTTCCCTTCCGGAATTCATATAAGTCTTGGCAATTTCTGAAACTACATAATTTTCCAGAATAGCTCCGTTCATAGCGCCGCTCTCCAGCACTTCTGCACTGCTCCACCTGGTAAGATAACATACCAGACCTGTGTCATAGAAATACAGCTTCGGTGTCTTTACTAACCGTTTCAGCAGATTGTTGGAGTATGGATGCAGATAAAAAATAATCCCCAACGTTTCCAGGATCTGCAGCCAGTCCTTTGCCTGCTTCTGATTGATATCCGCATCTTGTGCCACATCTGATACATTCAGCATCTGGGAACATCTCGCAGCAACTGCAGTGATAAAACGCAGAAACTTCAAGGAATCAATCGCATTGGATAATTCCTTTACATCACGCTCAATATACGTGGAAAGATAACTGCTGTAAAAAATCTGATTGTTAGAATTCTGTCC
>JAUNOF010000048.1:7436-18755 GCA_030537215.1 Lachnospiraceae bacterium | reverse complement strand
GGTTGCTCATTACGGTGTAGCCCTTGTTCCGTTCCACTCTGAAAACTGCCATAGTAAATCACTCCTTTTGCTGTGGATTTGTTACGCAGTAGAAGCGCGGTTTCGGGGGATAAGGTATAAATCCCTTGCCGCGCCAGATACGCGCCCGCAAAATCGCTTGTAGCAAGGCTTTTTCTGCCCCTACTGCGTAACAAAGGGCATAAAAAAGCGGCGTTCCTGTTCTCCCATGTAGAGAGTAAGAAACGCCGCTTCTGCGTCGTATTCAGTTTTTAGTACAATACCCTGCTTGTCCGTCGCTCGAAAAACCTTGATTTTCCAGTGTTTTCAAAAGTATCGTTATCTAACGTCAGCTTTGCCAACGCCAGACAGCCCTTAAACTCCTCCACCATCTGATCCGGCCGAACGATCAAATGTCCCTCGGAGATGGTAAACTGACGGACACGGGTCAGACCATGCATCTCGCCGGAATCCTCATTTCGGAATAAAGTAGAAGTCTCGCCGTAACGCAGCGGCAGATCCCGATAGGACTTCTGGCTTGCCTTGTATACATAATACTGGAACGGGCAGGTCATAGGGCGAAGAGCAAATACCTCTTTATCCTTCTCCTCATCTCCCAGAACAAACATCCCTTCCTTATAATGATCCCAATGGCCGGAGATCTTGTACAGGTCGCTTTTTGCCATCAGTGGAGTTTTGGTACGGATGTAGCCCCAGTTATTATCCTCCTCATCCTCGATCCAGCGCTGCAGGGTCTGGATCATTTTCGTTCCCTTGGGCATCAGCAGCGGCAGCCCCTGGCCAATCACATCCACCGTGGTAAACAGCTCCATCTCTCGTCCCAGCTTATTGTGGTCACGCTTCTTAATATCTTCCAGATGTTGTAAATAAACCTCCAGCTCCTCCTTGGTGGCAAATGCGCTGCCGTAGATTCTCTGAAGCATGGCATTTTCCGATTTTCCTCTCCAGTAAGCGCCGGAAGAAGAGGTCAGCTTAAACGCCTTAATTCCCTTGGTGCTCATCAGATGGGGGCCTGCGCACAGATCCACAAAGTCGCCCTGGCTGTAGAAAGAAATCACTGCATCCTCTGGCAGATCCCGGATCAGCTCTACCTTATATGACTCTCCCTTTTCCTCCATAAACTGGATTGCCTCTTCTCTGGGAAGCGTAAACTTCTCCAGCTTGGCTCCCTTCTTGATAATCTTTTTCATTTCTTTTTCAATGTTATCCAGATCCTCTCTGGAAAAAGGAGCCGCATCAAAATCGTAATAATATCCGGTATCAATCGCCGGTCCGATGGCCAGCTTCACATCCGGGAACAAATGCTTCACCGCCTCCGCCAGCACATGGGAACAGGTATGGCGAACCACACGAAGTCCTGCCTCATCCTTCGCTGTCAATATACTTAAGGTGCAGTCCCGATCGATCACAGTCCGCAAATCTACAACCTCACCATCCACTTCTCCCGCACAGGCCGCTCTGGCCAGTCCTTCGCTGATATCATAGGCAATATCGATAACGGATCTGCTCTCTGCATATTCCTTTACAGAGCCGTCTTTTAATGTAATCTGCATCGTTTCATCCTCCTGGTTTTGCTTCACATGTTTTCAATCATTTTAATATGCTGATCTCCCATTACCGCTTCGGCACAATTTCCAGCCAGTACCCATCCGGATCTGAGATAAAATAAATCCCCATCTTCGGATTTTCATAACAAATACATCCCATCTCCTGATGCTTCTGATGAGCGGCTTCCATATCATCCACTGCGAAAGCCAGGTGGATCTCATTATCCCCCAGGTTATAATGATCCTTCTCCCAGTCTCTCAGCCAGGTTAATTCCAGCTGAAAACCAGTCTCACCATCCCCCAGATAGACCAGAATAAAGCTGCCGTCAGCCGCCTCCTTCCGGCGCACCTCCTGCAGTCCAAGTGCCTCCTGATAGAACCGGATGGACTTGTCTAAATCGATTACATTGTAGTTGTAATGTGCAAACTGAAACTTCATAAATGAACCCTCCTTTTGATTTATTTTGTGTATCATTATTCCTGAAAAAAGCTCTCTCCTCTGCCGCTGATCTTAATGATTTTTTCCCGATAAGGGCTGTCTGGATGCTCCAAAAACCATCGGTGGATCACCGAATAATCCTCCCAGCAATGCATAGGATATACCTTCTCCACATCCACTAATCCCAGGAAATAATCCAGCCCCAAAGCATAATTTCCTTCCTGCCTGGGATCTAACGGCACAAAAGCAGCATTAATTTTCCAGCCCCGGATCGGCTCCAGAAACTTTTTAAAATTCTCTCCCATCCGCCGGTTCCAATCCTCCGGCTCTCCCTCCCACCGCCAGTCATTCAGATCTCCGGCGTGGTACAGCGTCCTCCCTTCTGTCTGCACCAGAAATGCCACACCTGCATCTGTAGATCTCAAGGTCCTAACCGTCATCCCAACATCCGTCTTTTGAATCTCCAGCGGCCTATAGGCTGCTGCTGTATTCACCTTCGGAAGCTCCGGTGGCCCGTCAGCTTCTGATCCGGCTGTCCACTCTGTATTTGCCTTCATCTGCACCACCTGCGCCTGCAGCTCCTCCGGCACCCGGCTCCGCCAGATATCCCTGGAAAAAACATACTGTACATCCTCATATTGTTTCGCCAGTGCAAATATTTCCGGATTAAAATGATCCCCATGACGGTGGCTGGAAAACACATATAATTTTTTTCCTTCAGGAAGCTTGGGAATCTCACCCTGATAATAATCAAACAACAGCACAGCCCGTTCCAGCTCAACCCAAAAGCCGCTGTGTCCAATATATGTAATCTTCATACCGCTTAACCTGTTCCCTTCTGGATCTCTCCTGCAGCTATTCCGTACCCTCACAGCTACGAGCAAAAATCGTTATTCTCTCTTTCACAGCTCTCTCACCATTATACCGATTTTTGAAAACCGCGTCAACGCCCTTTGCTGCCGCTGCAAGTATCTGTTTTATGCATTTTGCACAAATTTCAATATTTTTTATCGTTATTTTTATCTCTTGCACTAACCCTGGCCAGTATGCTAAAGTAAATAACACAATAATCGTTCTTTGACAAAATCATATCTATACAGCTGTTTAAAACGTAGCTGGGAACACGCGGCATATAAGGGATTTCATCGATATCCCAAATATGGGGTGCCTCGTGACCGCCATACCGCCGGCAGTACACCAGTCGTATAGTCCTGAACAAAGACACTACTATTTTACTTAGGAGGTACGCTTATGAAAACCTTACTGGTAAAAAACGTGAAGTATCTTGTTACATGCGACGTACATGACCGGCTGCTGGAGCAGGTTAATGTATTCATACAAGATGGCGTGATTACCAAAATCAGCAACGAAGAAATGACAGCAGACGATGTGATTGATGCGTCTAACATGGTGATGTATCCGGGGTTAATCAATACTCACCATCATTTATATCAAACCTTTAGTCGGAATTTACCACAAGTACAGAACATGGAATTATTTCCATGGCTGAAAACATTATATGAAATCTGGAAGCACGTAGATGAAGACGTGATTTATTACAGTTCCCTGACTGGCTTAGGGGAGTTATTAAAGTCGGGCTGCACCACCTGCCTGGACCATCACTATGTGTTTCCCAAAGCATCCAAGGATGGGCTGATGGATGCTCAGTTTGCTGCGGCCGATGCTCTTGGAATCCGCTTTCATGCCACCAGAGGGAGCATGGATTTAAGCGTAAAGGACGGGGGACTGCCGCCGGATTCGGTGGTGCAGACTGTGGATGAGATCCTGGAGGACTCAGAGCGGGTGGTTAAAAAATACCACGACGGCCGCCGGTATTCTATGCACCAGGTAGCTCTGGCTCCCTGCTCTCCATTCAGTGTCACCGGAGAGCTGTTAAGAGAGTCTGCGGTGCTTGCCAGAAAGCTGCATGTGCGCCTTCACACCCATCTGGCTGAAACCAAGGATGAGGAAAACTTTACCTTGTCCAACTTCGGCATGCGCCCGTTGGAGTACATGGAAAGCTTAGGCTGGATCGGTCCGGATGTGTGGTATGCCCATGGAATTCATTTTACAGATGAGGAGTTAAAGCGGCTGGCGGAAACGAAAACCGGCGTTGCTCACTGTCCTATCTCCAATATGAAGCTGTCCTCCGGAGTGGCTTTGGTTCCCAGAATGCTGGAGCTGGGCGTTCCCGTAGGATTAGCAGTAGACGGCTCCGCCAGCAATGACGGTTCTAACCTGTTAGAGGAAATGCGGGTGGCTTACCTGCTGCACCGGCTGCAGTGGAGCCAGCAGGCGCCTTCCGGCTACGACATTTTAAAGATCGCTACCAGGGGAAGCGCACAGATCCTGGGACGGGAGGAATTAGGGCAGATCGCAGAAGGCATGGCTGCCGACTTTTTCCTGATCGACTTAAACCGGATCGATCTGATCGGAACACAAATGGACCCGCGCTCTGTTCTCTGCACCGTAGGTTTAAAGGGAAGTGTGGATTACACCGTTGTAAATGGAGAAATCGTTGTGAAGGATCAGAAGCTGGTTCATTTCAATGAAGACACACTGGTTGAAAAAGCAAATGCTTCCTTCCTGCGCTACATCAGCAAGTAAACGCTTAGATGAGCGGCAGGAACGGCTGCCGCTCTAGTGTACAATTAGAGAGGTAAATTATGAACGAGAATACAAATAAAACCTATGCAGCCGTAACCAGCTTAACGGGAATTCCCCGCTTCTTTGAAGCTTTCCCTCTGGCGATCCAGCATGTAGTCGCCATGATTGTGGGATGTGTCACTCCAGCCATCATCCTGGCCGGTGTAACCAATGTCAGCCCTGAGGAGCAGATCATCCTGATCCAATCTGCCCTCTTAGTATCTGGAATCGCCACGCTGATCCAATTGTTTCCGGTCATTCCCTATTGCGGCTCCGGCCTTCCCGTTATTATGGGAGCCAGCTTTGCCTATATTCCTCTTCTCATCTCTTTGGGAGGACGGTTTGACCTGCCTACCATATTCGGCGCCCAGTTGGCCGGCGGTGCTGCTGCGATTCTGATTGGAATTTTCTACAAAAAGCTGACCAGGCTGTTTCCGCCTCTGGTTACTGGTACCGTTGTATTTACCATCGGTCTGTCCCTGTACCCAACTGCTGTCACCTACATGGCAGGCGGCTCCGGTGCAGCAGATTACGGCAGCCCCAAAAACTGGCTGGTTGCCGTCCTAACCCTTGCCGTGGTATTGTACTTCAACTATTTTACCAAGGGAATCTGCAAGCTGGCTTCCATTCTGATGGGCATGATCTTCGGATACATCATCGCCCTGCTGATGGGTATGGTCTCCTTCGAAAATGTGCAGAATTCCGGCTGGTTTCAGTTTACGCTGCCTCTTCATTTCGGCATGAAATTTGAGATCACTTCCATCATTTCCATGCTGGTCATGTATGTCGTCAGCTCTGTAGAAGCCATCGGTGACTTTACCTCCACCTCCGGCGGCGGACTGGATCGGGAAGCCACAGAAGCAGAAATGTGCGGTGGCATCATTGGAAACGGCGCTGCCAGCATCATCGGCGCCTTCCTCGGCGGCCTTCCCACCGCTACCTTCAGCCAGAACGTAGGCATCGTCATCATGACCAAGGTGGTCAACCGCTGCGTGCTGGGCTTAGCTGCTGTGATCATCCTGATCGCCGGCTTTATTCCCAAGTTTGCATCACTCCTTACCACCATTCCATCCTGCGTGCTGGGCGGCGCTACCGTCTCCGTATTTGCCATGATCTCCATGACCGGAATCAAGCTGATCACCAAGGAAAAGCTGACTGCCAGAAATACTTCGATTGTAGGTCTGTCAGTTGCTCTGGGAATCGGCGTCATCCAGGCAAGCGGCAGTCTGGGCTTATTCCCTGACTGGGCCAAGACCATCTTCGGTGAGTCTGCTGTAGTGATCGCAACCATCTGCGCCATCCTTTTAAATGTAATTCTGCCGGAAAGCGGTGAAGAATAAGCATAGAACAGCTATAGGACAGGCAAAGCGCGGCAGAGCCATATGGCCTGCCGCGCCTTTGCGTGGGAAAAGTCTGTATGAGAAATAGTCAGTAAGCGAAATAATTTTTATACTCCTGAGTAGGAGGCAAAGCCGCCGTCAACCGGGATCACCACGCCGGTGATAAAGCCGGCTGCAGCGTTATTTAACAGGAACAGCAGCGCTCCGTTTAACTCCTCTGCCTCACCGAAGCGTCCCATTGGGGTAGCTGCCAGGATCTTTGCGGTTCTTGCAGTCGGGGTTCCGTCCTCATTGAACAGCAGCTTCTCGTTCTGCTTGGTTACGAAAAAGCCGGGGGCAATTGCATTGACGCGGATGCCCACCTTGGAGAAGTGAACTGCCAGCCACTGAGTAAAGTTGCTGATGGCTGCCTTAGCGCCGCTGTAGGCCGGGATCTTGGTCAAGGGGGTAAATGCGTTCATGGAGGATACATTTAAGATGCTGCAGCCCTCACGGCCGATCATATCCTTTGCAAATACCTGGCTTGGCAGCAGAGTTCCGATGAAGTTTAAGTTAAACACAAATTCCACGCCCTTCTGGTCCAAATCAAAGAAGGAGATGGTGTCAGACTCAATATCGCCCAGCTCAAAATACTCCTTGGTGGTGGTTGCACGAGGATTGTTGCCGCCTGCGCCATTGATCAGAATGTCGCACGGACCTAATTCTGACAGAACCTTTGCGTGGGTCGCTTCCAGGCTGTCCTTTTCCAATACGTTTGCCTTATAAGCCTTTGCGGTGCCGCCTGCTTCGGTGATCTCATCTGCAACCGCCTGGGCTGCCTCTTCATTTAAGTCTAATACGGCTACCTTTGCCCCTGCCTCAGCCAGAGTTTTTGCAAACATACCGCAGAGAACGCCGCCCGCGCCGGTTACCACTGCTACTTTTCCTGTTAAATCTGTTCCGAATGCTAATGCCATGATAAATCTCCTTCTCCTATTTATTTTTTATTGATTATTTGCTCATTTTCTCGATTGCTTCAAATAAACCATTGATATAGGTTGCGCCTAATGCACGGTCATACAGGCCGTAACCGGCGCGTCCGGTCTCGCCCCAGATCATGCGGCCGTGGTCTGGTCTTACATAGCCGTCAAAGCCATTGTCATACAAAGCCTTTGCGATGGCAAACATATCCAGAGAACCGCAGGATGACAGATGTGCTCTCTCCTCAAAGCCCTGATTATCCGGCAGAACCTGTACATTTCTTAAGTGAACGAAGTGGATTCGTCCCATCGCTGCATACTTGGCAGCCATTCTTGCCACATCATTTTTGCAGGAGCAGCCTAAGGAACCGGTACATAAGGTAATGCCGTTGTGCTTATCATCAACCAGCTTTAAGAAGCGGTCCAGGTTCTTCTCATCGGTGATGATACGAGGCAGGCCGAAGATGCTCCAGCATGGGTCATCCTCATGGATTGCCATGTTCACATCACATGCGGCAGCTACCGGGATGATCCGCTCCAGAAAGTATTTTAAGTTATCCCATAAGGTGTCCTCGGTCATGGCATTGTACTCTTCCACTACCGCCTTTAAGCCTTCTCTGGTGTAGCTGGAATCCCATCCTGGAAGAGTCAGGTCACTGTCGCTCTCCATCGGATTTACCTGATCCACCTGATCCTGATAGTAAACTAAAGAGGTAGAACCGTCAGCCAGCTCATGGTCTAACTGAGTTCTGGTCCAGTCAAATACCGGCATGAAATTATAGCAGATGCACTTTACCCCAGCCTCAGCCACGCGGCGGATGTTCTCGCAGTAGTTTTCAATGTAACGATCTCTGGTTGGCTTGCCCAGCTTGATGTCCTCATGAACCGGGATACTCTCGATCACATCAAAGCAAAGTCCTGCATCCTCAACCTGCTTCTTCAAAGCAGCAATACTCTCACGGCTCCATACCTCGCCTACCGGAACATCATATACTGCGGTTACGATGGAATGCATGCCTGGAATCTGGCGGATATTTTCCAGGGTCACCTTATCATCATTTCCATACCATCTGAATGATAATTTCATTTTTTTAAGTCCTCCTTATTGTTTGCCTTGTTCTTAACTTGTTGACCTTATTATACTGGTTACTCAATCGATTGCATAGTGTAAGAGTTGTGACTTGCATTGCAAAAATTGTCTTTTCATGATAAAATAATCCAAAAGTGAGGAAAACTGTCATAGTTTTTCCACATTTCTCACAATTTCAGCATCTCCATCTCTTATTCGGTTTCCGGTTCCCGCCAGCGGGAACTTTGAAAAAAGCAGATGGCGGATTGCTTAAAGGAGCTTTGCCATGAAAAGAGAATTATCCACCGGCTTTAATACCAGGCAGTATATGAACCAGGATAAGTTTGAAATCTTTTATTATAAAGACATCAATCTGTCCCATGTTTCTCTCCATGCCCACAGCCATTACGAATTTTACTTTTTTTTAGAAGGTGATGTAGATTATCAGATCGGAAGCCGCATCTATCACCTGGAGCCAGGGGATTACCTGCTGATCCCGCCTGGAATCAAGCACAATGCCGACTCAGTCGATCCCCATAAACCATACCGCCGGTTTGTCTTCTGGTTCAGCCAGTCCTTTTTCAATACCCTCTGTCAGCTGGACCTGGAGGGCTACGGCTATGCTTTCCGCTATGCGGAAAAAAAGGAGGGCTGCCATTTCCGGCCTACCTCCATCAATCATCAGGAAATCCTCAGCCTCCTGATGAATATTCTGGAGGAGAAGAACCAGTCCAGACCATTCCGTGACCTGTCCTTGGAGCTCCAGGCTCAGAATTTCCTGCTGTATATCAACCGACTGACCTACTCCCAGTTAAACCATCAGTCCCCTTCCTATGAGATCGCCCTCTATCTCAGCGTCTGTGACTATATCAACCAGCATTTGGAGGAAAATTTATCTCTGGATCAGCTTGCTGCCTATTTTTATGTCAGCAAATACCATATTTCCCATGTATTTAAAGATTCCATGGGAATTTCCATTCATCAGTATATCCTGAAAAAGAGGCTCCATGCATGCAAAAATGCCATCCTCTCCGGGATGGCATTTACAAAAATCTATGAACAGTATGGCTTTCATGATTATACGGTATTCTACCGTGCATTTAAAAAGGAATTTGGAGTTTCTCCCACGGAATACAAGGAGCATCATTCCATGGAACAGCTTGCTACCTCTGGCACAAACTGCACGGAATAGCCTGCAGGGTACTATGCATAGTCTTCCTTAGGGAAACGCTTTCTTATAAGGAAGAAACAGATCAGGTGTGCCGCTGCTGTTATGCTCCAGGTCACCGGATATGCCAGATATAAGGTAAATAAGGTGGGATTCCATCGAAATACGGTGAAGATCCACAGTACACGGAATCCGCAGGCTCCCGTCAGAGAGACAAACATGGGGATCACCGAATAGCCCAGCCCCCGCAGGCTGCCTACCAGCACATCCATCCAGCCGCAGATAAAATAAAGCCCGCAGATCAGCATAAGACGCATATACCCATAGCGGATCACCTCCGGATCAGAGGAATAGATCTGCAGAAGCTGATGACCGGCCAGCACACAGCCGCCGCCCATCACCAGCCCAACCACCGTCACCGTTGCCAGGCAGAGCACCAGGATCCGGTTGATCCGGCTGTACTTTCCGCCGCCTAAGTTCTGGCTGGTAAAGCTTAAGTTGGTTTGGTAAACTGCATTCATTGCATTATAAACGAAGCCTTCCAGGTTGCTGGATGCTGTGCTTCCTGCCATTGCGATGGAGCCAAAGGAATTCAAGGAAGACTGTACCAATACGTTGGAAATGGAGAAGATCGCCCCCTGAAAACCAGCAGGAAGGCCGATTTTAGCGATCCGCTTCAACATATGGGGCCGGATTCCAAGCCTGGAAAATTCCAGCCGATAAGCGCTGGTGGTCTGCATCAAGCATTTGCACACCAATCCGGCGGAAATACACTGGGAAATCACCGTAGCCAGGGCCACTCCGGCTACTCCCATGCGGAAAACAATTACGAATATCAGGTTCAGGCCGATGTTCACCACACCGGCAGCCATCAGAAAATACAGCGGTCGTCTGGTATCTCCCACTGCTCTCAGAATCGCGGCCCCAAAATTATACAGCATAATAACCGGCATTCCGGCAAAATAAATCCGCATATAAAGCGCTGCCAGATTCAGCACATCCTCCGGCGTCCCCATCAAAGCCAGTAAAGGACCAGAAGCCGCAGCTCCCACCACTACCAGGCCAGCTCCGCAGATCAGGCTGATGGTTACTGCCGTATGTACCGTATCACTGACCTCCTTTTCCTTTCCTGCCCCGAAATACTGGGCTACCAGCACGTTTGCACCTACAGACAGGCCGATAAATACATTGATCAGCAAATTGATCAGCGCAGTGGTAGATCCAACCGCCGCCAGGGATTCATGTCCGGCGAACCGTCCCACCACAATGATGTCTGCTGCATTGAACAAAAGCTGCAGGATGCCGGAAAGCATCAGCGGAATGGCATAGGTCAGAATCTTTCCCAGCAAGGGACCTGTGCACATATCCATTTCATAAGATTTCTTCATTGGTATTCCCCCTAACATGAAATGTTTCAACCGTCTAAGGAGTGTATCACAGCCGGCATTTTTTTTCAATAGGGTAAGGCTCAGAAAATCCTCTTAACAGAAAATGCAGCTCGTGTTATAATAGTAGAAAACTTTTTTAATTGAACAATCAGGAGGTATGAAAACCATGGCACTTGTAAGACAAAACGCCCTTTCCCTGCCTACTATGAATGAATCATGGGCAGCAACTGCACTTAACTATGAAAAGGAAAATATGACCGTTATCGACTACTGGTGTTCCCCTACCGTCACATCCACTGACCCGGCCCGTCACGAAAGTTTGATCGGCCGCACTGTGCAGGTGGCTTTAGAGGAATATTCCAATATTGTATTATACGGCACCATCAAGTCCATCGAGATCATGACCGTGGAGGAAACCTTTGAGAAATTCGGTCCGGAGGGACTCAATATTCTGGGACTTCCGAAATGTACCAGCGTAACCGATTTTCTTCGCGAAATCCATGAAACCTTAACCTCCTCCAATCCGGAGAAGATCAATGTATTCTCCCCGCTGGCGAATATCCTGATCAATATTAAACCGATCCCCGCCTATTTAAAGAGCGGAAGAGGCAACCGGACCATTCTGCGGTAGTCTTGGAGATAATTGTTACAAATTCCTGACTGCATTGTCAGAAAATTGTAGGAGAATAGACGGAAATAATTCAAGCAATTTTTGAAATTATCGATTATAATAAAGACAGTTACT
>JAUNOF010000048.1:0-7336 GCA_030537215.1 Lachnospiraceae bacterium | reverse complement strand
AGAAAGGACGGAATGAGTATGAAGATATGGAACAAGATCACTGCCCTTGCGATGGCAGCCCTCCTGGCAGGCGCGATGGCGATCCCATCCTTTGCCGCCGAAACCCGTACAAAAATTGAAAAGGTATCCCTGACCTTCACCGCATATGATGACGGAGATGAAACGGAATACGGAGAGGTGGATGTAGATACCGGCTCCGGTCCCTACTATGTGGACGATGTGGAATTTCTTTCCAACACATCTTCATCCAAATACCCCCGCGTTAAGGTTACGTTGTACGCAGATGATGACTACTATTTCCCTTCTGCCAGCAAGAGCCTGTTCACTTTAACTGGTGAAGGCGCTTCCTACTCCAGTTCCAGCCTCCGCAGCAACAAGTCCGGCATCGTTGTAACGGTGCAGCTTAAGGACTACAGCGCCGCAGAAGCGGATGTAGCGGAGGACGTTGAGTGGGATTACGAGGGAAGCGGCTCCTGGAGTGAGGTCGCCAATGCAGGCTACTATGAAGTTCGGCTGAGAAGAGGCGGCACGGTAATTGGAGAGATCATGAAGGTGGATGACACCCAGTTTAACTTCTGCAATATGATCACCCAGACCGGCAATTATTCCTTCCAGGTCCGCACCGTAAATCGTTATGTCACCTCTAATAAGAGCAAGTGGGTAAGCTCTGAGCGCTGGAGCGTTGATTCCGAAACTCTGCAGCAGATCCGTATCAACGCTGCGAATGGTGTGGCCAACAACTTTTACAGTACTGCCACCTCCGTTTCCACCAGCACCTCCACCGTCAGCACCGCAGGTCCATCCGGCGCAACCACCGGATGGCAGCAGAATGCCACTGGTTACTGGTACCGCAACTACGACGGAACCTGGCCGGCCCAGTGCTGGCAGCAGATCAACGGCTACTGGTACTATTTTAATGAAGCCGGCTATATGGTAGCCAATCAGTGGCTTCATCATACCGATGGCAACTGGTATTATTTAGGGCCGAACGGTGCTATGCTGACCAACACCCGCACACCAGATAACTACTATGTGGATGGAAATGGAATTTATATTCCAGGCATTTAAGCATTTCATCCCACAATTGAGTAAAATAAGCATCAGAAAAGGCGGAATCTTCCAGATCCGCCTTTTCTGATGCTTCATGCTTCGATTACAGATACAGCTTTTTTCGATGATATGCCAGCCGCTCTTCTCCATTTGCCAGGTAAATGATCCCGCAGCGTTCAAACCCATTTCTCTCCAGTACATGCTGCATCACATGGTTGTCCCGATGGGTATCGATCCGAAGATTGGTGCAGCGTTCACCAGCCCAGTCAAAGCAGGCCTTGGCAAATCCTTTTCCCCGGCCAGAGCTGGCAACCCGGTGCACCACGCCGTAAGGCTCCTCATTCAGCCAGCTTCCCTCATAGATCTTATGGTAGGTAGGATCTTCCTCCACTGCAAAGTAAAAGGTTCCCAAAATTTCTCCTTCTGTGAGCGTTTCTCCTTCCCGGCCATCCTCCGATCCCTCTGCCACGCAGACATAAGCCTTTCCTTCTAAAATTCCTTTTTTCACAACCTCCTCGGGCGGAAAAGAATCCTTCCACTGATTCGGATTTCCCGTGTCCCTCATAAACTGCCTTGCAATGGCATAGATTTCCAGCATCCGGGGAAGATCCCGGATATCTGCATTTCTGATTTTCATTCTACTCGTTTCTCCTTCTTGCTTCGTCTTTCGGTCGCTAGTGTACTGGACACCTCATAGTAAACCTTCATGCGCCCGGCAAACAGATGCGTCACCGCATATGAAGGTTTTGGCGGGCGCATTTGGCATCCCTGAATTCACGCCGCCTAATCGGCGGCAGATTTTCATAGTAAAACATATACTGCTGCATCACTCCTGCCGCTCCCCGATACCGCCGGAATGGAAAGCCTTTGGGATAATGCTGCTCCAAAACCTGTGCGATATGGGTATCCACTGGGAAAGCATCCATGTGGTGAAGTGCAAACAAGCAAACGCACTCCGCCACCTTGACCCCAACTCCACACAGCTTTAACAGTTCCTCTCTGGCCTCCTCATGCTTCATTGGATACAGCGCCTCCAGAGAAAACCGACCCTCCGCAACCATCCGAGCCGTTTCCTGTATATACCTTGCCCGGTATCCCAGATTACAGTCACGAAGCTCCTCCAGCTCTGCCAGCGCCAAAGCTTCTGGCCCTGGAAAAGCATAGTAAGCCTCATGGCGGAAATTCATCATTTTTTCTCCGTACCGCTCACACAGCAGCCGGATACAGCGTTTAATCCTGGGAATATGGTTTTGCTGGGAAATAATAAAGGTAATGATCATCTCCCACAGGTCCTGACGCAGGATACGAATTCCCCACCCCAGTTCAACTGCCTGCTGCAGATATGGGTCCCTTTTGGAAACCTTTTCCTTAATTTTCCCATAATCCGTTTCCAAATCAAAATAATGCCGCCAAAATATTTCAAATTCCTCTGTCTCACAAGCGCATTCAAACAGGGCAGCCTGCCCTGCCAGTCGAATCTCCAGGTACCGGCTGCCGGCGATCACAGAAAAAAGTCCAGGCTCCCGCTCCTCCATCCGGAAACACTGTCCGCTGGCTGCGATCTGCTGTAAATCCATATCCGGAATCTGAATCTGCATGAAATCCTCCCTTTCCACGTCAGCATCAGTAAAAGCACGCAAAAACCAGGTATCTGCCATTCCAGCAGATACCTGGCTGTCATTTTTAATTTAAGTGAGCCATATATGCAATCGCCGCATCCAGACAAGCCTCCATGCCCGCCTTCTGACTGTCCAGACACAGATGATAATTCTGGGGCTTGCCCCATTCATTTCCAGTGTAATACTGGTAATAGTCTCTCCGCTTCCGGTCGATCTCCCGAACCCGCTTCTCCATCTGCTTTGACTCTGTCTCCGGAAGCTTCTGCAGCTCTAACAGCCGCTGCACCCGCTTCTTAAAGCTGGCGTAGAAAAACAGATTCAGACACTGCTCATCCTTTAACACCATATCAGCACAGCGCCCCACAATAACACAGGGACCATGCTGGGCCAGACGGCGGATGACTCTGGACTGCGCCATAAAGATCTGATCCGACATAGGAACCTCATAGGTATGAGAAAACGGGGTGTAGGTGATCTCCTCCTTCTCCATAAACGCATTATCATACATCTCAAAGATATGTTCCTCGATGTCGATATCCTCCGCAGCCATCTTAATCAGCTCTTTATCATAAAAAGGAATCCCAAGACGTTCTGCCAGCAGATGTCCGATCTGACGTCCTCCGCTTCCAAACTCCCTGCTCACCGTGATGATCTTTGTCATAAAAGCACCTCCCAAATCCTTGCTTCTCTACAGTAGCCATGCCTGCGCCCTCCCCTGCCTGTTAAACAGGAGAAACGCTGACATGGCTTCATTATAGCGCAAGACGGGCTTTTCGGCAATGAAAACCATTGAATTTGTCTGCTTTTATCTGGTAAAAATGTATCTTACTTACTATACCGGAAGCTTGCGTAAGCATCAATTCCATGCTCATGGACATCCAAACCATCGATCTGCTCCTGATCGGTAACACGGAGTCCAAGAGTCTTATCAATCACCTTAAACACGATAAACATGGTTATTACGGTCCAGGCCAGAACCATGATCACACCCATTAACTGCAGCCCCAGCTGGGTGAAGCCTCCGCCGTAGAACAAACCTGCAATCTCATTGCCCGGAGCTGCCGGAGTTGCAAACAGACCAACTGCAATGGTTCCCCAGATACCGTTGCAGCAATGAACCGCCACTGCACCAACCGGGTCATCTACACGGATCACATAATCACAGAACCATACGCCAAATACTACTAACAAACCAGCTACGATACCAATGATAAAGGCGCCTAATGCATCTGTCACATCACAGCCTGCTGTGATGGCCACCAGGCCGGCCAGGGAAGCATTCAGACACATGGAAACATCTGGCTTGCCGTACTTGATCCAGGTGAATATCATACAAGCTACAGTTGCAACAGCCGGAGCGATGGTGGTGGTGGCAAAAATGGAAGCCAGCTGCGGACCGGAGGTTGCCGCAGCGCCGTTGAAGCCATACCAGCCAAACCACAGAATGAAGCATCCTAACGCACCGATTACGATATTATGTCCGGGGATTGCATTTGGCGTCCCGTCTGCATTGTACTTGCCGATACGGGGACCTACCAGTGCCGCACCAATCAACGCGGATGTGCCGCCTACCATGTGGATTGCGCAGGAGCCTGCAAAATCGTGGAAACCTCTGGCGGCCAGCCAGCCGCCGCCCCAAATCCAATGAGCCTCGATGGGGTAAACCACCAGAGAGATGACCGCAGAATAAACACAGTAGGAGAGAAATTTCGTTCTCTCTGCCATGGCGCCGGATACGATGGTAGCCGTGGTAGCACAGAATACCAGGTTAAACACGAAATTTGACCAATCAAAATTTGCATAATCGGTGATGATTCCCAGAGTAGGGATTCCAATAAATCCGCCCAGGGCATCCTCACCTAAGAGAAGGCCGAAGCCTAAAAACATAAATACAACGGTACCGATACAGAAATCCATCAGATTTTTCATGATAATGTTTCCTGCATTTTTTGCTCTGGTAAAACCAGTTTCCACCATGGCAAATCCGGCCTGCATAAAGAATACGAATGCTGCACCGATCAGATACCAGATACCAAAGATCTCCTTTAACATTTCTTCCATAGATTTTTCCTCCTCTAGCCAGTTCTCGTTATCCGTTTGATTTCCGTAACCGATTTCTCATCAGGCAGTTACGGATTTTTAACAGAATATTCCTATATTAAAAGGGAGATAACAGCGCCTGTCCGGCTGACTATTATCTCCCTTGATAATCGGATTTCTGTATGAAATTGTTACAGCGCCTGTTCGCCGTGCTCACCAGTACGGATCCGGATAACATCCTGTACATCATATACGAAAATCTTGCCATCTCCGTAGGTTCCGGTATTGATCTCCTTTACCACCTGGTCGATGATCGTATCTGCTATGTCTTCCGACACCACAGTTTCCACCTTCACCTTTGGGAGCAGATTGACCACATACGAAGTGCCGCGGTACATCTGGGTATATCCCTTTTGATTGCCGTAGCCCATAACATTACTGATCATGATTCCGTTTGCCTTACAGCCTTCCAGAATCTTCTTCAGACTTTCCAGCTTTTCTGGCCGAATAACAATTTCCAATTTTTTCATACAGCTCTCCTCCTTCTCAACTGTCTCAGCTGCACATCTTTCAGAATGTGCTTTGTTTCACAGAAACGTTACCCTCCGATCCTGTAAAACAGAACCGCGCCGCAGGAAACCTGCAGGACATTCCTGTGAACGAAACGAGGGCATTTCCTCTATGGAAACGCCCTCGTTTAACATGGCACTATTATTACACAAACTTACAGCAAATGTCAAACGGTTTCGCTCCCGATCCCCGCCGAAAAAATCAATGGATTTCTCTTTAAGTTTGTAATTTTTACACAAATTTAACAATTCATGCTTTTATTACGCCAGAACACCCTTTATGTACTCTGCGATTTCCGGAACCTGGCAGTTAGCAAAAAAATACTCCTGGAATTTCGGACCGCTGACGGTAGTCTTTAAGAAATCCTGGTCGATCTCTTTTAAGATAGTCATCATATCCTTATGGGTGATCTCCTTCACACCGTCTAAGATCTTCTTATTTCTCTGCTCCGGAACGACTCTCTCCTTGGGATAGCCGCCGCCGCTCTCACAGCCGAACAGCTTCTCGAAGATATACTGCAGGCGAAGCTCTGCACCCCATCCAAAGCCCTTGGCAAAGGGAAGCGCGATGGCATTGCCGTCATTGATCTGAGCAAACATGTAGGCATCCTCCGCATCTACGATATGGCCGCACAGCACTCCCGGAAATGCATTTAATGCCAGCATAGCGCCCTCGCCGGTGCCGCATCCGGTCACTACATAATCTGCTGCCTTGGAGTTCAGCAGGATGGCTGCCAGAAGACCATTCATAACATAAGTCAGCTGAGTCTCATCCTCAGCAGAATACATGCCGTAATTGTATACGGTATGGCCCATAGGCTCTACGATCTTCTTTAAGTTGTCGCAGATCATCTCATTCTTTGCTGCCTGGCTGTTTTCATTGATCAATGCAATTTTCATGATTATCGTCTCCTTTTATCCTGTTTTCAGGGAATGCTTTTATACTTTTTAGTTTACTATAAAATACCGCAGCACACAATCCTAATTTATTCTGATTATTCTAATTGCTGGAAATATATTTGGCAAATGCCCGGCAGGCGTCCGTGTCATTCTGCATAACAAAAGAAAATGTCAGTTTTTTATTCCCTTCGATCATAACCATCGCCAGCCGCTTATCCTCCACCAGATCATCCGCCATCGTCTTCATCAGGATCGTAACACAGTTGCTGCTGAGAATCAGCTCCTTCATGGTCTCTAATCGAATGTCCATATTGTGCTCCTTGGGCACAAAACCTTCCTCCCGGCAAAACTGGAGAAGATGACGATACAGCCGTTCATCTCCCCGCATCAGCACAAACTGCTCCTGACATAACTCAGACAGCTTGATGCTTTTTTTCAAGGAAAGATAATGCTTTTTGCTCATAACTGCTACCAGGTAATCCTCCCGTATGGGAATTACCCGCTGGGATGGCTCTTCTACCAGCTCCTGATAGGTAAATCCTGCATCTAATTGTCCTGTCTTGATCAGTTCCTCCAGCTCATTGGAGCGATACTCATCCACGCTGATCCGGATATTGGGCTGAATATCCGCAAATTCTCTTATATACTGAAAAATATTATACTGTCTGGAAAAATACAGACTTCCCAGCAGCAATGTGCTGTTCTCGCTGGTGGAGTATTCGTGGAGCTTATCAATCATCTTCCCATATTCTCCATACATAAAGATGATATACGGATACAAAGTTTTTCCCGCCTCTGTCAGCTTTACTCCCTTTTTATCCTTGTCAAACAGTTTAATAAAAAATTCATCTTCGATCGCCCTCAGCTGCTTAAATAAAGATGACTGAAGGATTCCCAGCTTTTCTGCTGCTTCCGAGTATTTTTTACTTTCACAAACCTGCAGAAAGCATTCCATCTGTAATATTGTCATTGCAAACTCCAAACCTTTGCTGAATCGTTTCGCTGAGCTATCTTATCTATGGTAACAGTTCAGATACCTTGAACTGTTACGATCTATGGTCTACCTGACAGTATCAAGTATACCACATTTCCCCAAAAAATGTAACAAAATAAGCTGACTTCTTTCAGAAAAGGAAGTCAGCTTATTGAGAATTTATG
>JAUNOF010000212.1 GCA_030537215.1 Lachnospiraceae bacterium | reverse complement strand
GGAAGTGATCACGGCAATGTATTTTTGGTGTGCGGCTCAAAGAATTTTTTGTTTGATGCAGGCATGGCCTGGTGCGGAGCCAAGATGGTGGAGCGGGTGAAGGAGCAGCTGAAGGGCGGAAAGCTGGATTATGTATTTCTTACTCATTCTCATTATGACCATATTTCTGGTATTCCTTATATCCGAGAGGAATGGCCGGATGTGATAGTAGTGACGGCGCCTCATGGAAAGATTGTGATGGAAAAGGAGTCGGCGCGCCGGGTGATGCGGGAGATGAATGAGGCGGCTGCCAGTGTGTATGGGCTGAGTGCGCCGGTTTATGATGAGAAGGAACTTCGGGCGGATCTGGCGCTGGAGGATGGGCAGACGGTGGATCTGAATGAGTGGCATGTGACAGCGATTGCAGCTCCAGGCCATACCAGGGATTGCCTGGCCTACTGGATTAAGCGGGATGGATGCAGGGAAACGATGATGGTGTGCTGCGAGACCGCGGGAGTTTACGTGGATGAAATTGGGTTTACGCCCTGCTTTCTTGTTGGATTTCAGATGAGCCTGGATTCCATAGGGAAAATGCAGCAGGTTGGAGCGGATATTTTAATTGGCCCTCATTATGGCATTCTGGATCAGGAAAAGATACCGGATATCTGGGAGCAATGTGTTAGGGACACGAAACGGGCTGGGGAGCGGATGATGGAGGCTATTGCCTGGACGGATAATGTGGACGAGCAGATTTGTTATTTGGCCGGGGATTATTGGCCGGAGCAGATTCGTCCTTATCAGCCTTATGAGGCATATGCGGTGAATATGAAAAACATGCTGGCTACCATAAGACGGGAAATGGGGGAGAAGGGTTAATGGAACGGATCACAATACATAGTTTAGCAGCGGATACTTCAATTACTGTTTGGTGGGAAAAGCCGGTTTTGCCGCCGAAGGGATACAATATTTTTTTAAATGGCCAATTGGCTCAGACTACCTCCAGAACCCATGCAACGCTGACTGGCCTTGAGCCGGATACAGAGTATGAAGTAAGGCTGGTGATGCAGAGGACAGAGGCAGCCCAGATGCCGGAATCAACAGCAGCATCGGAGCCGGAGGCAGCACGGCGAACCGTATCAGCACCGATGGAGGATACAAGGAATGAAAAGCTGCAGAAAAACGGGAATGGAGTTGGAACAAGTGCTGTGATTCGGACCCAGGCAGTCCGCCGGCGTTTGGATGTGACGAAAGCACCTTATTATGCCAAGGGCGACGGCATGACGAGGAACACGGCAGTACTGCAGCAGGCCCTTGACGACTGCGGGCCGGGGGATTGTGTTTATATTCCTGCTGGTGTTTTTCTCACAGGGGCGCTGAGAGGGCACAGTGATGTGGAGATCTATCTGGAGGAAGGGGCGGTACTCCAGGGGACGGATGCGATCGAGGATTATCTGCCGCGGATCCCCAGCCGGTTTGAAGGGATGGAAATGGAGTGCTACAGCAGTGTTTTGAATTTTGGCACGCTGGATCATAATGGAGGACCGAATTGTCACAATGTATGGATCCACGGACGCGGCACCATTGCCAGTGGAGGAAAAACGTTGGCATGGCGTATCATTGAGGATGAGCGTGAGCGGCTGAAGGATGATCTGGAAGCTCTTGGGGATCTGGTGAAGGAATGTGAGAATGATAATACCATACCAGGGCGTGTGCGCCCGCGGCTGATTAATCTGAGCAACTGCCGGAAAGTGCGCATCAGCGGCCTGACGCTGCAGAATGGAGCCAGCTGGAACCTTCATATGATCTATTGTAAGGAGATTACCACGGATCACTGCGTTTTCCGGTCAGAAGGCGTATGGAACGGTGATGGCTGGGATCCGGATTCCAGTGAAAATTGTACCTTATTTGCTGCAAAATTTTATACGGGAGATGACGCGGTGGCAATTAAATCCGGTAAGAACCCGGAAGGAAATCAAATCAACCGTCCCACCCGGCACATCCGCGTCTTTGACTGTTATTCGGCATTTGGACATGGGATCTGTATTGGAAGTGAGATGAGCGGCGGGGTCGAGGATGTGAAGATCTGGGACTGTGATCTGGCCCAGTCTCAGAATGGATTGGAGATCAAGGCTACCAAAAAGCGGGGCGGCTATGTTCGGAATGTTACAGTGCAGGACTGTACCTTGCCCCGTATTATGATGCACAGTGTGGGCTACAATGATGATGGGATCGGCGCCCCTGTGCCGCCGGTGTTTGAAAATTGCTTGTTTGAGCGGCTGAAGCTCCTGGGAAGGTATCAGGATGCAGATGGCGATGGCAGCATGAAGCCCTGTGCGGCAATCGAACTGGCTGGCTTTGATGCGCCGGGGCATGAGCTGCGGAAGGTAACATTCCGGGATATTGCCTTGACAGGAGAGGGAATGCAGACCATTCAGCTTCAGTGGTGCGACGGAGTCAGGATGGAGAATATTTCGGTGAAGGGGTAGAATGATTTCCTGTGGCCAGCAGAGCCTCAACGGCGATATGATGAGGAGGGGAAAACCATATGGATCAGAAGTATAGGATAGATGAATTCATTTTAGCAGAGTTGTTTGGAAATAAATTATCCATTCAGGAATTAAAGGCAATCTGCAAAAGTCGGAATATTTTATCAGACACAGAAGATGCATTAGAACGATTATTATCAGAAATGGAAAAGAAGGGGCTTGTGGGCAAGACAGGAGAACAGTATTTTGCCAAAATGTCAGTTAAGGAATATCAGAAAAGCAATTTGATCAATGTGGCACAGGCAATGAAAAATAATGGATCAATGGACCGGATGTTTTTTACTCCCATGGGAACGGGAGGAAACCGGCCGTTTGATTAATTCATTTTTTGAGCAGGTTCAGGATTCTTTCTCACCAACCCTCTGCCTGCTTGACTTTCTGCGTTCTTTGTGCCAAAATAAAAAACGGCGCAAGGAACGTATTTATTTTATAGAATCCGGCATAACCTCCGCGGAATGGTTGATGCCGGGATTGAGAAAGAAGGAATATTGTTATGACAAAGATTGATGTGATTTCCGGATTCCTGGGAGCTGGAAAAACTACATTTATTAAAAAGCTTCTGGAGGAAGCAATTGCAGGGGAACAGGTGGTACTGATTGAAAATGAGTTTGGTGAGATCGGTATTGACGGCGGCTTCTTAAAGGATGCCGGGATCGAGATTCGGGAGATGAATTCAGGCTGCATCTGCTGCTCTCTGGTAGGTGATTTTGGAAAGTCTCTGGCAGAGGTGATCACCAAGTATCAGCCGGAGCGCGTGATCATTGAACCGTCTGGCGTGGGTAAGCTTTCAGATGTTATGAAGGCTGTGCGTGATGTGTCCGCAGACCTGGATGTGACGCTGAACAGTTCTGTGACGGTAGTTGATGTGAAGAAGTGCAAGATGTATATGAAGAATTTTGGCGAGTTCTTCAACAACCAGATTGAATATGCAGGAAATATTGTATTAAGCCGTACGGATGTTGCCGATCATGATAAGGTGGAGGCTGCCGTAGCCATGATCCGGGAGCACAATGCAGAGGCAACTATCATCACCACTCCGATCGCCCAGCTTACCGGCGCCCAGCTTCTGGAGATCATCGAGAAGCCAGATACCATGATGGCTGATCTGCTGGCTCAGGTGAAGGAAGAATATCATGAGCATCATCACCATCATCACCATGACGGCGAGGAATGTGACTGCCACGATCACGACCACGAGCATGAGCACCATCATCATCATGACCATGGCGAGGAGTGCAGCTGCGGCTGTCATGATCATGATCACCACCACCATGCAGACGAGGTATTTACCAGCTGGGGAATGGAAA
>JAUNOF010000211.1 GCA_030537215.1 Lachnospiraceae bacterium | reverse complement strand
AAGGAGGACATAACTTATGCCAATGCAGATGGGATGGCGCTGGTACGGGGAAGGCAATGACCCGATTACCTTATCTGACATTAAGCAGATTCCAGGCGTGACAAGCATTGTCTGGGCGCTTCACAGTAAGATGCCGGGCGAGATCTGGGAGATTGATGAGATCGCAGAGGTTCAGAAGCAGTTAGAGCCATACGGCTTTAATATGGATGTGGTAGAGTCGGTTAACGTACACGACGATATTAAGATCGGACTCCCCACCAGAGATCAGTATATTGAAAACTACAAGCAGACGATCCGCAACCTTTCCAAGTTTGGAGTAAAGGTGATCTGCTACAACTTTATGCCGATATTTGACTGGACCAGAACCGATCTGTTCCACCCGGTAGGAGACGGTTCCACCGCACTGTTCTATCAGAAGGATCTGATCCAGGATGATTACAAGTCCATGGCAGATTACATTCTGAATTTCACCGAGAAGTATAATATGACTTTCCCTGGCTGGGAGCCGGAGCGTATGGCAAAGCTGGACGAGCTGTTTAAGGCCTACGCACCTGTTACAAAGGAAATTCTCTGGGAGAATCTGAAATATTTCCTGGAAGCAATCATGCCGGTATGTCATGAGTGCGATATCAAGATGGCGATTCATCAGGATGATCCGCCGTGGGATATCTTCGGACTTCCACGTCTGCTCACTGATGCAGAGGCGATCGACAAGTTCCTTGCCTTGGTGGATGATCCATATAACTGCCTGACCCTGTGCTCCGGCTCGTTAAATGCAAACCCGGAGAACAATGTGGCGGCTATCGTTCGGAAGCATTGCGACCGTATCGCATTTGCTCATATCCGCAACATCCACCACTTCCCTAACGGAGATTTCTCTGAGGCAGCACATCGTGACTGCTGCGGTGAGACTGGTATCATCGATATTCTCCGTGCATATCATGACTGCGGTTATGAGGGATACATCCGTCCGGATCATGGCCGTCAGTTATGGGAGGAAGGTCCTGGAACCTGCCGTCCTGGTTATGGCAAGTACGACCGTGCGCTGGGTACTCAGTATATGCTTGGCGTATGGGATCTGCTGGATAAGCTGGCGGAAGAAAAGAAATAGTGCAATTTTAAATGTGACGGGAAAGGGGCAGCATGGAAGGATGCTGCCTTTTTCAACGGTACCAGACTTCTGGCAAAATGGATACCACAGCCGGTAATTTATGGATGATGGACTCCCAGCTGCCAGAAGGCAACTGCGCTGGCTGCGGCTACATTTAAAGAATCGACCCCGTGGGACATGGGGATGCGAATGGTGTAGTCGCAGTCTGCGATGGTTGCGGCGGCCAGTCCATCCCCTTCCGTTCCCAGCACGATAGCCAGTTTTTCTTCTGACATAAGCCGAGGATCTTCAATGCTGATGGAATCATCGCTTAATGCCATGGCAGCCGTCTGAAAGCCAAGCTTCTTCAAAAGCTTCATGCCAGGCTGGGGCCACCAGGTATTTTCATGGCCCAGAAATGTCCATGGAATCTGAAAGACTGTGCCCATGCTTACGCGGATCGCACGCCGATACAGGGGATCGCTGCATGCAGGCGTGAGCAGGACCGCATCCATATTCAGTGCAGCAGCAGAGCGGAAGATGGCGCCGATATTGGTAGGATTCATAACATTTTCCAGTACCGCGATACGGCGTGCGTGGGCACATATTGATTCAACGTCAGGCAGCTTTGGGCGGAGCATGGCGCACAGGACACCGCGGGTCAGCTGGAAGCCGGTTAAGTTTGTCAGTACGTCAAAATCTGCCGTGTAGATCGGAGTATCCTTGCAGCGTGACAGCACCCTGCTGGCCTGTCCTTCAATCTGTTTTCGTTCCAGCAAAAAGGAAACCGGAACACATCCGGCATCAAGGGCGCGCTCGATCACCTTAGGGCTTTCCGCAATGAACAGGCCGCCTTTTGGTTCGTGGTAATGAAGCAGCTGGGCTTCTGTAAGGCGGGCATAGATGTCCAGCTCAGGGGCGGAAAAGTCGGTTATTTCAATGATATTCAGCATTGGGATCTCCTTTTATCCTGGTTTTTCTTAACCTGCAGCCATGCTGTCTTTACAGCTGCATTAAATGTAACTGCTGGGGTACGGAACAGTTACCATTAAATCTTGCTTTTCTCAGCTAGTTCCTCGTTCTTTTCATCTTTCTGCCATAAGATCTCAAGCATCATTTTTGCGCCCATCCGAAAACCATTAATAAAGAGTTCAGAACCCTCATATGGAATCAGCTCCATCTGTTCTTCTATGATCTGTGAGAACTGCTCGCCCAATTGAGGATTCATGCTGGATAATTTCTGAAGAAAATTTTCATAATTGCTGCTGTATTGACCGCGTTTTTCTCGATATTCTTCTAATTGGGAGCATAACTGCTCTGCTGGATACAGTTCGCCATCGTATAATTGCTGTAAAATGCTTTTCATTTGTCTTTTCCTCCTCACATGCTTCGTAGTTGCTTTTGTGATATTGCTTGCTCACATTATGATGTTGATTTCCATAGTTTTAACATTTCGATAATCTTCTTTTGCTCTTCTGGTGTAAAGGTCTGGAAAATATCCAGGAGTTCCCGGTTCCTCTGCTCCGAGGAAGATCCAGTTACCTGGGGAACTTCACCAGCATGGAGCAGCGTGTCTACCGAAACATTGCACAGTTTTGCATAGTAAAGCAGGACCCGCAGGTTCAGCTTTGTCCGATTGTTCTCCAGATTGCTGACAAATGCAGTGGTGCAGTCCAAATCTTTTGCAACTTTTTCTTGCGTAACCCCTTGTTCGGTTCTCAACTGTTTCATTTTTAATCCAATTTTAGAAAAATCAATTTCACTCATAAGGCAAGCTCCGTATTCGACTTTCATTATGGTGCGTCGCCGTCAGGCGGCATATCCGTTTCCTTTAAATTCATGTGTGCAATGTACAGATCTGTTTACAGCATATCAACGTACAGCGATTCGAAAGAATGCCGGTATCCAACTGGTTGGTTTGGCATAATTTTATATATCTATTAGTATAAAAAACTATATTAGTAGATATATTTATGATACTATATTTCGGCCATAAGTTCAACGACGTGAATTGTAAATTTTTTGGGAACCTGTGACGCAATAAAAAGAAACTGGCAGATCGCAAATGATCTGCCAGAAAGAGAGAATACGATGTAGAAGCTTCGAAGCAAAACACAGTTTTACTTAAATCACTAAAATTTTATTCTGCACAGGTCCATAGATCGGAACCTTCTTGTCAAATGTAATATCAGGAGATATCATAGTAGATGGCGTCGTCCTCCGGCAGCCGTCCGGCAATGTCAATAATCAGACGGCTTCCTTCCTTGATCTGCTTGGAACCCTGCTCGTTCGGTTCATATCCCGGATCACATGGGTGTTCGTCAATGCTGAGGAATGGCGGGGAAGCCATGAAAAATACGATGGATGATCACGCCAGCTTGTTTATGTGTTATGAACCGCTGATCTGACGGTCATTTGGAATATAAGTTGCGATATCAGAGATATCACTGCATTCCAAAATCTCACACATCATATCTAATGTGCTGGTATATACGACCTGATTATGTTTAAGCCGGTAGATCTGTGCCCGGCTGATGCCGTATTGCTTGTACAGCTTATTTTGTGAGATGCCTTTTTGCTTTAAAACATCCCATAATTTATCGTAAACAATCATGAATGAAACCTGATTTCCTCTGTATTTTCCTGTTGATACAGCTGAATTGATACAAATCAGCTGTATCCCCATAACTTTTGTTTTTCATTATCCCATTAGAATGGAAATAAAAGAAGTTTCCGTATTCGGAAAAA
>JAUNOF010000004.1:43141-60646 GCA_030537215.1 Lachnospiraceae bacterium | reverse complement strand
AAAAAAAGGAAGAAAGTAGGGAATGATATGGGAATCGGACAGATTGTAGGCCAGCTGGCAGGAGGGATGATGACCAGCATCCAGATCTTTGTGGTGACGCTGGTGTTTTCGCTGCCCTTAGGACTTGTGGTAGCGTTCGGAAGGATGTCGAAAAATCCGGTGATTCAGGCCATCGTAAAGTTTTATATCTCCATCATGCGGGGGACGCCGCTGATGCTGCAGCTGATGGTGGTTTACTTCGGGCCGTACTATCTGTTCCGCATTAAGATCGGAAGCGGCTACCGCCTGTGGGCTGCTTTTATCGGCTTTGTGATCAATTATTCCGCTTACTTTGCGGAAATTTACCGCAGCGGCATCCAGTCCATGCCGGCAGGGCAGTATGAGGCGGCCAAGCTGCTGGGCTACAGCAAACGTCAAACCTTTTTTATCATCATCCTTCCCCAGGTGATCAAACGGATCCTGCCGTCTGTGACCAATGAGGTGATCACCCTGGTAAAGGATACCTCCCTTGCGTTTACGATCAGTGTTCTGGAAATGTTTTCCATTGCAAAGGCGCTGGCATCTTCCCAGACCAGCATGATTCCATTTGTGGCAGCCGGATTATTTTACTATATCTTTAACCTGCTGGTGGCAGTGGGGATGGAATATCTGGAAAAGAAGCTTTCTTACTATAATTAGGACAGGGGGAATGGGAAATGAACGTATTAGAATGCAGTCATGTGAAAAAATCCTTCGGGGAGCTGCAGGTTTTAAAGAATATCTCCCTGACAGTGGGGGAAGGCGAGATCTTATCCATCATCGGGCCATCCGGCTCCGGAAAGTCCACTATGCTCCGGTGTGCAACCATGCTGGAGACCATGGACAGCGGTGAGATCGTTTATCTTGGGAAGCGGGCGGCCTGGACCGGGGCGGACGGAACCGCTGTCTACGCCTCGAAAAAGGAATTAAAGGAGATCGGAAGCCAGTTCGGGCTGGTGTTCCAGAATTTTAACCTGTTCCCTCATTTTGATGTATGGAAAAATATCACCGATGCTCCTCTTCGTGTGCAGAAGCGGAGCAAGGAGGAGGTCTTTGCTCAGGCAAAGGATCTGATCCGGAAGATGGGACTGGAGGGAAAGGAGCATGCTTACCCCTGCCAGCTTTCCGGCGGGCAGTGTCAGCGGGTGGCCATTGCCCGGGCCCTGGCATTGAATCCGAAAATTTTGTTTTTTGATGAGCCTACCTCGGCCCTGGATCCGGAGCTGACAGGGGAGGTGCTGAAGGTGATCAAGTCCCTGGCAGATCTGGATATCGCCATGGTGATCGTGACCCATGAGATGGCATTTGCAAGAGATATTTCTGATAAGGTAATCTTCATGGCAGACGGCGTGATCGTGGAGGAAGGAACGCCGGAGAAGGTATTCGCCTCCGGCAATGAGCGGACCAGGGCATTTCTTGGGAAATACAGGGATATGCTTAGTGAGAATGGGGAGTAAGCGATCTTTCTTTGACATGACTGCCAAATTAGTATATAATTTAACGCAGTAACGTCCTGAAAGATAAGGGCTAGTTAAGTTTGATATCATGTACGGGGAAGGAAACAGCATTTATGAAAATTTTAGTTATCAACAGCGGAAGCTCCTCATTAAAATTCCAGGTCATCGACTCTAAAACCGAGAAGGTTCTGGCCAAGGGAGTCTGTGAACGGATCGGCATCGATGGAGTTTTCTCCTATAAAACCCATAAGGGAATTTCCATCAAGGAATCCGTGCCGATGCAGAATCACAAGCAGGCGGTGAATACCATTTTGGATACGTTGGCAGATGGGGAGAAAGGTGTGATCCACGATTTTGCGGAGATCGATGTGATTGGACACCGGCTGGTCCATGGCGGTGAGAAGTTTACCGGTTCTGTGGTGATCACCGACGAGGTGATCCAGGCCATGACGGAGTGCAACGATCTGGCGCCTCTCCACAACCCGGCCAATCTGGTAGGTGTGGATGCCTGCCGGGAGCTGATGCCGGATACATTGATGGTAGGCGTGTTCGATACCGCATTCAACCAGACCATGGAGCCGAAGGCATTTCTCTACGGCCTTCCCTATCAGTATTACGAAAAATATAAGATCCGCCGCTACGGGTTCCATGGAATCAGCCATAAATACGTATCTCTGCGGGCAGCCGAATTCATGGGGCAGAATCCCAACCGGGTAAAGACCATCGTCTGCCATCTGGGAAACGGCGCCAGCATCTGCGCAGTCAAATACGGCAAAGTCATTGACAATTCCATGGGCTTTACCCCGCTGGAGGGCCTGGTGATGGGAACCCGCTGCGGTGATGTAGATCCCGGCGCACTGGAATTTCTGGCAAAGAAGGAAAACCTTGATTTCCAGCAGGTTATGACCATCCTGAACCAGGAGTCCGGTGTTCTGGGAATTTCAAAAAATTTTTCCAGCGATTTCCGGGAACTGAAGGACGCGGAGATCAAGTACAATGAGATGGCTGCCCTGGCCCGGGAGATATTCGCTTATAAGGTAGCAAAGTATGTAGGCAGCTATGCTGCCGCTATGAATGGCGTGGATAATATCGTCTTTACCGCCGGGGTGGGAGAAAATGACTCCGATATCCGGGATGAGATCTGTGAATACCTGGAATTTTTAGGTATCACTATCGATGAGGTGAAAAACCGGGAGCAGGCAGAAGCGGTTAAGATCTCTGACTGGAGCTCCAAGGTCAACGTGTTGGTGATCAAGACCAACGAGGAGTTGGAGATCGCAAGAGAAGCCGCTGCCGTGGCTGCCCAGATGGGGGTATCAGAGAAGGCATAAAACCATATATGCAGTTATGTTCACTATGTATCTAACAACAAGGAAGGCATTCCCAAAGCCTTCCTTGTTATTTTTTACAAAAAAGCTTATAATGGGAATAGAGTTGTTAGGTAAGCTTACCGTCAGCGGAAAAGGCAGATTAGAAAAAAGAGCCTGACTGCTGAAACTTACAGAAGATGAGGGAGCAAAATCATGATAGAAATGATCAAAAAACTGTGGCTGACCATATCCTTGAAAAAGAAACTGGGCGCTTTTTCTATTCTGGTGGCAATGGTTATGGCATTATCTGTACTATTTAATATCCAGATCATGAATTTTTCCCTGGGAAGCTTCCATGTGATCTTAGATGATAATTCCAAATGCTATGATTTCCAGGAAGCAATTGAAAATGAGATTAATGCATTTGAACACTTTGTAAAAGAGCAGAGCGAGGAAAACCGGGATGCCTATATTCTGGCCTGCGTCCGGACGGAGCGCTGTATCTCGGCCCTTCCTTATGATTACAGCCAGATCGGGCCGGAACGGTATGCCAGAACCTGGAACATTAAAAACAGCTATGCAAGCTACAGCAGCACCCGGGATGAGTTTATTAAACTGACGCCATTTGAGACCAATTATATCCCAAAGCTTTATAAGATATATGATATGCAGTCTTATCTGCAGTCCTATGCCAGGCGGCTGGTGCAGGCGGCCCTGACGGATGGGAATAAAACCTACCAGGATAAGGTTCCGGTGATCCGTTTTACACCGTATCTGATCCTTGTATTTTCCATTATCATGCTGGCCTTTGATCTGCTTTTGAGCCGTCTCTTATCCAATACGCTGGTAACGCCTCTGGCCAAGCTGGCCCACAGCAGCCGAAAGATCGCCAGAAATGATTTTTCCGGGGAGGATCTGACTGTGGAGAACCGGGATGAGCTGGGAGAACTGGTCCAGGCATTTAACCGAATGAAGCATTCTACAGAAGGCTATATCAATACATTAAAGACCAATAATGAGATGGCGGAGCTTCTTCACAAGGAGGAGCTGGAGCGGATCGAGATGGAAAAGCGGCTGGATGCTGCAAAGATGGAATTTCTTAAGAGCCAGATCAATCCCCATTTTCTGTTTAATACGTTAAATATGATTGCCTGTATGGCAAAGCTGGAGGACGCCTCCACCACGGAAAAAATGATCACCAGCATGAGCAGCCTGTTCCGTTATAATTTAAAAACGGAGGAGCAGATCGTGCCGCTGGAGCAGGAGCTTAAGGTGGCTCAGGATTATATTTATATTCAGCAGATGCGTTTTGGAAGCCGGATCCAGTACGGCTGCAGTCTGGAGGTGGATGCAAAGGAAGTGATGATCCCGTCCTTTACCCTTCAGCCGCTGATGGAAAATGCCATTGTTCATGGATTGTCGAAAAAGGAGCTGGGGGGACGGCTGTTTCTGCGGATCTGGAAGCAGGAGGAGAATGTGATCATTTCGGTAGCTGACACTGGCTTAGGGATGGCGGAAGAGAAGCGAAAGGAGCTGGAGCAGGCGTTAAGAGGACATGCAACAGCCCGCATCGGAATCGGGCTTGGAAATATTTATCAGAGAGTGCAGACTTTGTATCAGGGCGGCGATGTGAGGATCTACGGCAGGGAAGGCCGCGGAACCGTGATCCAGGTTACGGTTCCGCAGACGGTACAAAAGGATCGAAAGATCAAGTGACAGCGGAGAGAACGGTAAATGGAGGATGAAAAAGCTTGAAGCAGAAAACTTGAGATGGAAGCATAGAATGAAAATTCGTAACTGTGAGGGTACTGAACGGTTACGAAAATTCAAAATATAAGCACAGGGGGAATCGTATGTTTCGTTTGTTGATTGCAGATGATGAGATGATAGAAAGAGCCGTTTTATATAAAACCTTAAGCCGGAATTTAAAGGATCAGTGTGAGATCTACCAGGCGGAAAATGGGCGGGAAGCTTTGCGTATCTATGAGGAAAAGCAGATCCAGATTGCGATTCTGGATATTGAAATGCCGGGAATCAACGGGATCGAGGCGGCCAGAAGGATCCGGGAAAGGGACAAGAACTGCTGTATCATCTTTCTGACAGCGTATGATGAGTTTGCCTATGCCAAACAGGCAATCATGGTCCGGGCGCTGGATTACCTGCTGAAGCCTTACGATGAGCAGGAGCTGATGCTGGTAGTGGAGGAGGCCATGCGCCTTACCCAGGAGAGTCGGCAGGAGGCGATCGCCCGGGCCCAGTGGGAGGCGGCAAGGCTGGAAGGTCAGGAGGCTGCTTCTGACATAGAGGAAGGAGCCGGGCAGGATGCCGGGGAGAATAGAGCCGGAGCACATGTTGCGGAGAAAGAGAGGAGAGGAGGCATACAGGAGAAGGCCTCCAGGGGGCATGGAGCGGCAGAGGGCGAAGAGCCGGAGGAGCCAGGAAATGTGCGGCTGTCTATGGTAACGGAGCTGATTCTTCAGTACATCCATCAGAATTATATGTATGATATTTCCATGCAGGACGCGGCCAGGGAGATGAATTACTCGGAGGCCTATTTCTGCAAGCTGTTTAAGCAGTGCTTCCAGAAAAATTTTACTTCTTATCTGACCGAATATCGGGTGGAGGAGGCAAAAAAGCTGCTAGAGCAGCCAACCGTGAATATAAAGGATATTGGAAAAGCGGTGGGGTATGGTGATTCTAATTACTTTGCAAAGGTCTTTAAACGGATCACCGGCCAGAGCCCTACGGAATACCGGCTGGAGCAGTTTCAGAAAGGCTAATGAACGTGTTATATTGTACTATCTGTTGGATGTGCATAAAGAAGTCGTTAATTTGTGTTAAAATCCTACTATGATTCACAAAAATTTACCGTTTTCATAAAAACTTTCTTAACTTATAATAAACATATCATGTTAAATGCGCGGGCAAAGCGCAGCAACATAAAAAGTATAAGAGGAGGATTTGTAACATGAAAAAAAGATTTTTAAGTCTTGCATTAAGCGCAGTTATGGTATGCTCCATGGCAGGCTGCGGACTGAAGTCCCCAGACACTGCGACCACTGCAGCCGCTACTGAGGCAGCAAAGGAAGCAGCTGCTGACGGGGCAGCCGCTTCTGGTGATTCCGGAGCAGCAGCTTCCTCAGGTGCGTATGACACTGCTAATATGCCGGAAGTAACTCTGGTATATGCAGAGGTTAATCCGCTGGATACCATCGTAGGTAAGATCGGAAGCGATTTTAAGAGTAAGGTAGAAGAGCTGTCTGACGGCAAGATCACCATTGATTTACAGCCAAGCGGCGTTCTTGGTTCGGAGAACGACGTTCTGGATACCATGCTTGGCGGCGGCGGCACCATCGATATCTCCCGTATCTCCGCATTTGCGCTGACCAGCTACGGCGGACAGAAGTCTTCCCTGCTGTCTCTGCCATATACCTTTGTAAGCCGTGATCATTTCTGGAATTTCGCTACCAGCGATCTGGCAAACGAGTTCTTGAACGAGTCTCAGGAGAACGGTTCTGGTGTACGTGGTCTGTTCTACGGCGAAGAGGGCTTCCGTCATTTCTTCACGGTAAAAGAGATCTCCGGAATCGATGATTTAAAGGGCATGAAGCTGCGTGTGTCTAATGACCCGATCATGAACGGTCTGGTAGAAGGACTTGGCGCAAACCCGACGGTAGTAGCATTCAACGAGCTGTACTCCGCACTGCAGACCGGCGTTGTAGACGGTGCTGAGCAGCCGATCGCAAACTATAAGTCCAATGCGTTCCCGGAGGTTGCTCCTACCCTGATTCTGGATGGACATACCCTGGGTGCGGTACAGATCGTTATTACCGATGAGTCCTGGAGCAAGCTGACCGAGGATCAGCAGGCAATCCTGGTAGAGGCTGGAAAGTATGCACAGGAGAACAACCGTGCAAACTCCGAGAGCATGGAGAACGAGGTTCTGGAGCAGTTAAAGGCTGACGGCGTAAATGTTGTTGAGGTTGAGGATGTTACCCCATGGCAGGAAGCAACCAAGAAGGTGATCGAGGACAACACCAAGGGCTACGAGGATCTGTATCAGCAGCTTCTTGACATGCAGTAAGGCATGCCGTTCTGGAATGGGATGAGGCTGAAAGCTGCCGCAAGGCGGTTTTAGATGAATGATGAAGTAGACATATGCAAAAGGGCACAGAGAAACAGATGGCTCTGTGCCCTTATCTTTTAGAAGGGGGAACTCGTATGCCATCGATTTTTGAGAAAATTGATAAGATCAGACCTGCGTATGACATGACTTATAAATTTGTTATGTTTTTATGCAAGCTGCTGCTGATCGTAGATATTGCGATCACCTGTATGTCCGTAGCAGGACGTTACATTTCTTTTATTCCGGATCCGGCATGGTCAGAAGAGGTTGTATTGACTTGTATGTCCTACATGGCAGTACTTTCTGCGGCTCTGGCGATCCGCAGAGGCGCTCATATCCGTATGACGGCTTTGGATGTTTACCTGCCCAAGAATCTGATCAAGCTTCTGGATGTAGCTGCTGATATTGCAGTGCTGATTCTGGCTGTAATCATGATCACAGTAGGCTGGTCCTACGCATCCGGACTTGGTGCAAAGGGTACCTATGTAAGTATGCCTTGGTTATCTCGTTTCTGGATGTATTTCCCGGTACCGCTGGCTGGCGTTGCCATGGTGATCTTTGAGATCGAAGCGCTGTACAGCGATATTAAGAAATTCTATGTAAAGGAGGAGAAGTGAGCATGAGTGCACAGGGAATGGCGATTTTAGTTCTGTTGGTAAGCTTTTTCATTATGATTATGCTGCGCTTTCCGATTGCGTATGCAGTAGCGCTTTCTTCCGTGCTGTGCCTGGTGTACAGAGGCAATTCTCTGAACGTTGTGTGCCAGCAGATGGTAAAAGGTATTAACTCCTTCAGCTTGATGGCAGTTCCGTTCTTTATTACCATGGGCTGTCTGATGGGCTCCGGCGGTATTTCAGAAAAACTGATCGCACTGGCAAATGCCTGCGTAGGCTGGATGCGCGGCGGTATGGCAATGGTTAATATCGTTGCATCTTATTTCTTCGGCGGTATTTCTGGTTCTGCATCTGCAGATACCGCATCCTTAGGTTCTATCCTGATCCCTATGATGGTTGATCAGGGCTATGATGCGGATTTCTCCACCGCAGTTACCATCACCTCCTCCTGCGAGGGACTTCTGGTTCCTCCAAGCCACAACATGGTTATTTATGCTACCACAGCAGGCGGTATCTCCGTAGGAAGCCTGTTCCTGGCTGGTTATATTCCAGGCGCGCTGCTGGCGGCTTCTCTGATGATCGGCTCTTATATCATTTCCGTAAAGCGGAATTACCCCAAGGGCGAGCCCTTCAGCATCACCAACCTGATCAAGCAGTTAAGCGTGTCCTTCTGGGCATTAGCTGCTGTATTGATTGTAGTATTCGGCGTAGTAGGCGGCTTGTTCACGGCAACTGAGTCTGCTGCAATTGCCGTTATCTACAGCTTGCTTGTCAGCGTATTCGTTTACAAGGGACTGGACTGGAAGGGTGTATGGAACGTGCTGAATGACTGTGTGGACACCCTGTCTATCGTACTGATCCTGATTGCAACCTCCAGCATCTTCGGCTACTGTCTGACCATGCTGCATGTACCGGAGCTGGCAGCTAATGCCATTACCGGTCTGACCAACAATCCGATTCTGCTGGCTCTGCTGCTGAACCTGATCCTGCTGGTACTGGGCTGTATCATGGATATGGCTCCGATCATCCTGATCGCAACCCCGATCCTGCTGCCTATCGCAACCTCCATTGGTCTGGACCCGATTCAGTTTGGTATCATGGTAATCCTGAACTGCGGTATTGGTCTGCTGACTCCTCCGGTAGGCGCGGTATTGTTCATCGGTTCTGCAGTTGCTAAGGAGCCGATGGAGAAGGTAGTAAAGGCAACTCTGCCATTCTATCTGTGCATGCTCGTTACCTTGCTGCTGATCACCTTTATTCCTGGTATCAGTATGTGGCTGCCAAGCGTACTTGGATAATACAGAACGGCTGTATAAGCAAGATGTAAATTGGCCGAACTATTACATAAAACTTTACAATAAGTGGTATCTTACAGTATAATTAAGGTACAGAAAAGGGCGTATTCGAAATCTTTTCCTGGATTTTGAATGCGCCCTTTGTTACAGGATATACAGAGGGGAAATGGAGAATTAACGTGAGGCGCAGAAAGAAGATTCTTCTGGCACTGGCAGCAGGAGCCATCCTGCTGTCAGGCTATCAGATTTATGAAACAAAGAAGCGGGAGAATGCTCAGATCATACCGGAATATGTCTTTACCTATGCGGAAAATCAGGCGGCGGATTACCCGACGACCATGGGGGCATACCGGTTTGCCGAGCTGGTCAATGAGCGGACCGGCGGGAAGATCGAGATCCGGATCTACCCAGAGGCGGAGCTGGGAGATGAGATCTCTGTGATCGACCAGATGGAATTCGGCGGCATTGATTTTGCACGAGTTTCAGTGTCAACACTGGCAGACCGGATCCCGAAGCTGAACGTGCTGATGCTGCCCTATCTATACCGGGATTCTGCTCACATGTGGAAGGTTCTGGACAGTGAGATCGGAGCTGAATTTATAGATTCCTTTGACGGCACTGCCATGATCCCACTTTCCTGGTACGATGCAGGGGCAAGAAATTTTTACTCGGCAAAGATTCCCATTGAAAAGCCGTCTGATCTTCGGGGGCTTCGTGTCCGGGTGCAGGAAAATAAGCTGATGGTGGACGTGATGGCAACCTTAGGGGCATCGGCTGTTCCGCTGGCCTTTGATCAGGTATATTCGGCTCTTGAGATCGGGCAGATTGACGTGGCGGAAAATAACTGGCCCTCCTTTGAATCTACCAGTCACTATGAGGTTGCCAGATATTATACAGTAGATGAGCATCTCCGGATTCCGGAGCTGCAGCTGGTATCTAAAGTGACCTGGGAGAAGCTTCCGGAGGAGTACCGGCGTGTCATTCAGCAGTCCGCCAGGGATTCTTCTGCCTATGAACGGCGGCTTTGGAAGGAGCGGGAGCGAAGCTCAGAGAAAAAGGTGCGTGATGCAGGGTGCGTGATCATAGAGCTGACACAAGAAGAGAAAAAAAAGTTTCAGGAGGCGATGCAGCCCATATACGAAAAGTATGGATCCGATTATGGGGAGCTGATTCAGGCGATCATGGATATAGAGGAATAAGGGAATATGCAGGTTACTGTTCATGAAACAACCCTGGAGGTCATTTTAGCCATATTGTCATTCGGAGTGGCTTGTGGTAAAATCAGATGAAAGAACGGTTGCCAGCAACCATCAGCGCAGTTAGTGTGCTGTCTGCATGATATCTGGTGAAACTCCGAAGAATGAATTTCCATCTGCGGCATTGTTATGCGAAAGGGGAGACGGTTTATGTGCAAACTGGTCGATTTGCAGTTGAAAAATGGAACAACGGTAAAAGTGGCTGAGAATAAAGCGGAGCGACTAAAACGTTACATTTCTGTCTTTCCGCAGCTTCGGTCTGTGAAGCGGGTGATTCTGTTTGGTTCCGCAATGACGGAGCACTGTACCGAACAATCAGATGTGGACTTGTGCTTTCTATATCGAGACAAAAAGGAGTACCGGGAAGACATGGCAGAGTTGTATTACGACATTATGCCGGAATCTACGGATGATGATGCCATGTGTGCGGACAGCGACTGGTTTGAAAGTACGAATATGCTTACCGGCGCCATGAAAGTGGCAGCGAGGGAGGGAGTCGTGATTTATGATAGTCAATGGTGAAACGGCGTTTCTGATGCTGCGTGCACGATCTTATATGTCCAGCGTACTGTCAGAACTTGAGAGGAGCGACAGTGATATATATGCAGCCAATACTGCCGCGTTTAATCTGGCTATGGCAGCCGAATTGACGCTAAAGCATGTTTTGTTAAGCAATGGGATAGAACCATCGCGTACTCATAGCCATGCGCAGCTTATAAAGGAATGCGGAGAAAATCATATTTCGGTCCCTAAGGAACTTCGAGTTATGACGATTGACCTGCGTACATGGGAAAGCACGACGAGGTATGATTCGGGAGTTGTTATAGAAAAAACAGAGGTGGAAGCGGGATATGCGGTTGTAAAAAATTACATGGACAGGATATATGCTGACTTTATCAAGAATGCTTATGAGATGATCAAAATTAAATTGTCTTCTGGAGACATTGAAAATAAGACCCCGGAGGCTGTTGTGATTCAGAATTTAAAGCTGCTGTAAATATTGAATGAGAATACCAGACAATTCTCTTGCACTGTTCCGGAGGAATACCGGCGCGTCATTCAGCAGTCCGCCAGGGATTCTTCTGCAGAATCATCTCGGAGTTCGTCATTGACAAAGGGAAGATCCTTTGCTATGATGATTTTCGTAACTGGCGATCATAATGAAAAAACGGAGGAAGGAACGAGATGTTAATTCTTGCATAGTGATGAACACAAATTCAGTAACAGGACAGTCAGGATTAAGAGTGCCAGGCTTTTTTGTTATGCTGATTGCAGGAATTTACATTCATTTGGATCGCTTTTATTCTATCATGGTGGAGAAGGGCTGCGGGATCTGCAGAATTGCAGCGTCCGTTTCCGGCAGTTTTTTGGAACCTTTGCTTTGCATACCATTATTGTAGATGTGATTGGCTGTGAGAATGAAAATTCTTGCAGCCTTTTTGTATCACTTTGAGCCTGGCATATATTTGGAGGTAGCAGTAATGTCAATGATACAGGTTACAAATGTAAGCTTTGCCTATGAGGGAAGCCCGGTTTCCGTTTTTGACAACGTGTCCTTTCGGATCGACACAGACTGGAAGCTTGGCTTTACCGGGAGAAACGGGAGAGGAAAGACCACGTTTTTAAAGCTTCTGATGGGAGCATATGAATACAGCGGGACGATCCGGTCAGACACCGTGTTTGATTATTTCCCCTTTGAGGTGAAAGATCCGTCACAGGATACTATTTTGATAGCCGGAGAGGTTTGTCCCGATTATGAGTACTGGAGACTGGTAAAGGAACTTTCTAAGCTTCAGGTGGATGAGGAGGCGCTGTTCCGTCCCTTTAAAACTCTTTCTCAGGGAGAACAGACGAAAGTGCTGCTGGCGCTTTTGTTTTTGCGGCAGCAGCATTTCCTGTTGATCGACGAGCCGACCAATCACCTGGATATGGAGGCACGCCAGGTGGCTGCGGAATATTTAAGCCGGAAAAAAGGTTTTATTCTGGTGTCCCACGACCGTGCTTTTCTGGACCGGGCAGTGGATCACATGCTGGTGATCAATAAAGGAAATATTGAGGTGCAGAAGGGAAATTTCTCATCCTGGTATGAGAATAAGCAGCGGCAGGATGCCTTTGAAATGGAGGAAAATGAACGGCTAAAGAAGGATATCCGCCGACTGAAAACGGCCGCTCTCCGCACCGGACAGTGGGCAGATGATGTGGAAGGAACGAAGCTTGGAAAGCGCAATGCAGAAGCAGCGGCCCAGGGAAAATTCCTGGGAACCAGGGCCTATATCGGAGAGAAATCCAGAAAGCTGCAGCAGAGGAGAAAGAATCTGGAGAGGCGGCAGGAGCAGGCCCTCCGGGAGAAGTCGGAGCTGCTCCACAATATCGAAACAGCGGAGGATCTAAAGCTGTTCCCGCAGAGATGGCATCAGGAACGGCTGGCGGTGTTCAATGGCGGACGGATCGTTTACAGGATGGGAGCGTCTGATGGAGTTGAGAGATTTGGTGAGGACAGCGGCGATGCTGGCAATGATTCCAGGAGGATCGTGCTGGAAAATCTGCATTTAGAGATACGCCGGGGAGAACGGCTGGCGCTCCAGGGAAAAAATGGAAGCGGAAAATCCAGCATTTTAAAAATATTACTCCAGATGGCAGGAGTACCGGAGCATGAAATTATGGCTGGGCAGCTCTTTCAGGAAAGCAATTATGCCCAGGGTGCAGGATGGCCGGAGTATCAGGGAGAAGGCTTTGCCGCCAAGGGATTGAAAATCTCTTACATTTCACAGGATACATCCGGATTAAAAGGCAGCTTGCGGGAGTATGCCATTGCCTGGGGCGTTGAGGAAAGCCTTTTGAAGATGGTGCTTCGGAAGCTGGATTTTTCCAGAGATCAGTTGGAGCTTCCTATAGAAACTTTCAGCCAGGGGCAGAAGAAGAAGGTGCTGATTGCCAGAAGCTTGTGTGAGCAGGCGCATCTGTATCTCTGGGATGAGCCGCTGAATTATGTGGATGTGTATTCCAGAATGCAGATCGAAGAGCTGATATTGAAATTTCAGCCAACCATGGTGCTGATCGAGCATGACCGGGCGTTTGCAGAGAAGGTGGCGGATAGAATTTATTTGGTTGAGGGATAGATTTTATCTTTGCTTTTATCATAAAAAAGGATAAAATAGGTTTAAGAAGCAGGTGCTGCTGTTTAGGAATGGCTGCAGGTGTGAAGAAGCTGTTGTGTGGGAATGGCTGCAGACATGCAGAGGCAGTTGTTCTGGAAAAGCTGGTCTGTATAATAAAAATGAAGTAACTGTTCAGTAGGTCTGCGCAGGGTCTGCCCCAGCGAAGCGAGGGTACTCGCTGCGCTGACCGTAAGATAACCTGGGCCAGAAGGCAAAAATCCCATGGTTGAAGCCGATTTTAAATGGATTTTTGCTCGTAACTGTGAAGGTACGGAACAGTTACAAAATGAATAGAAAATGGGAGAAAAGGATTTTGCAATGATACAGATGGGAAGAATGACAGAGGAAGAGCTGGACCGGGAGGCATGGGAGCTGACAAGGCAGCTTGTCAGGATCAACAGTTCAGATCCGGGCCCTTACGAAGGCGAGATTGGAACATTTATCTGCCGATGGTTCGCAGACCGGGGGATTGAAACTCAGCGGGAGGAAGTGCTGCCAGGGCGGTTTAATGTGATGGCGGCTGTTGGCGCGCCGGAAGGGCGGGCATTAGTTTATATCTGCCATATGGATACGGTGATCTTAGGGGATGGCTGGACAGAGGGCAGAGAGCCGCTGGCCGGAATGATTGAAGTGATGGAAGGAAATGGAATAACCAGTCAGCAGCAAGGCCGCCAACCGCAAAGGGATGCTGCGAAAATGACAGAACGCCTCTACGGGCGAGGAGCCTGCGATATGAAATCCGGTCTTGCCTGCGCTATGGTGGCGTTTGCGTGGGCAGCAGATCGGCTTTATGGAGGCGGAACTGACCGGCTGGCAGGCTCTGCCTCTGACTGTGATAAAGAAAAGCCTGGATATGGGCTGGGATATAAGAATACCGAAGATTCTGACAGCGGCATTTCCCGCATCGTCTTTATCGGAACGGTAGATGAAGAGGACTTTATGAGAGGGTCAGAAGCAGCGATCCGTTCCGGCTGGGTGAAGGCCGATGACTGGATCGTGGATATGGAGCCTACAGATGGGCAGATCCAGGCAGCACATAAGGGGCGGGTCTGGTTTGAACTGACAATCGAAGGCGCGGCAGCTCACGCCAGCATGCCCTGGAAGGGAGCCGATGCGATCGCTGCCATGGCGGAGGCGATCTCCAGTATCCGCAGGGGGATCGGTAGATGCCCATCTCATCCGGAGCTGGGGATTTCTACCGTTACCTTCGGACAGATCCAGGGCGGAGTCCGGCCCTATGTGGTGCCGGAACGCTGCCGTGTCTGGATCGATATGCGTCTGGTGCCTCCAATGGATCAGGCTGGAGCCGAGGAAGTGGTGAAGGCGGCAATTCAGGCAGCCAGAGAAGCCGTGCCTGGGACGGATGGCAGCTATGTGATCACAGGGAGCCGCCCCTTTGTGGAGCGGGATCCGCAGTCCGGCCTGTATCAGGCGCTGCAGCAGTCCTGCCGTCGGGTGACCGGGCAGGAGGCAATGACCGGACCATTTCCAGGGTATACCGATACTGCGGTGATTGCCGGTATCCTCCATAACCACAACTGCATGTCTTACGGCCCGGGAAGTCTGGCAATGGCACATAAGCCAGATGAGTATGTGGATCGGGATGATGTGGTCCGGTGCCGGCGGGTATTCTGCGATTTGGCAGCAAGGGTGCTGTAAGGGAACGACAGGAGGGATTGAAACGTATGAGCATACATCTGCACAGCAGGATAAGCGGAACTGGAGAGCCGCTGATCCTGCTTCATGGCAACGGCGAGGATGGTACTTACTTTAAAAATCAGATCCGGTATTTTTCAAAATTCTACCAGGTAATCGCGGTAGATACAAGAGGCCATGGAAAGTCTCCCAGAGGAAAGGCGCCTTTCTGTATCCGCCAGTTTGCACAGGATCTGCGAGATTTTATGGATGAAAAGGAAATCCAGAAGGCACATATCCTGGGATTTTCAGACGGCGGAAATATTGCGCTGATTTTTGCAATGAAATACCCGGAGCGGGTGGAACGTCTGATCATAAATGGCGGGAATCTGAATGCAAAAGGAGTAAAGCCTGCAGTTCAGATTCCCATTGAAATCGGCTATCGGGTCGCTTCTCTTTTTGCCGGGAGAAGCAGGAAGGCAAGGCGTAATGCGGAGCTTTTGGGGCTGATGGTAAATGACCCTGATATTCCGGTTTCAGAGCTGAAAAGGATCACAGCAAAGACTCTTGTGATTGCTGGAACGAATGATATGATCCGGGAGCAGCATACCTGGCAGATCTGTGAGGCTCTGCCCGATGGAGAGCTGGTGTTGATTCCGGGAGATCACTTTATTGCAGCGAAAAATCCCCAAGGCTTTAACTGGGCGGTGGAGAAATTTCTCTGTGAGCCATGATGGCTGACAACGTGCATGGAATCGATGGACTGGGGCGGTTTTCATGAAAAGATTATGAAGTGATAAGAATACAGATAAGTCTGACAGAAAATTAGTATGGATAGAATGATTTATGGTAACTGTTCAGTAGGTCTGCGCAGGGTCTGCCCCAGCGAAGCGAGGGTACTCGCTGCGCTGACCGTAAGATAACCTGGGCTAGAAGGCAAAAATCCCATGGTTGGAGCCGATTTTAAATGGATTTTTGCTCGTAACTGTGAGGGTACTGAGCAGTTACGATTTATAAAAATAGGTGCTGAGTTTAGTTATCAGACATAATATAATTGTAAAGATGATGTATTGCAAATATCTTTACAAAATGATAAAATATGATTATGGATTAAGAAAAGGAGGTGCCGGTATGGCGCAAACATTAGTAAACATTCGCATGGATGAAGAATTGAAAAAGAGTATGGAACAGACCTGCCAGGAACTTGGCATGAATATGACTACTGCGTTTACTATTTTTGCAAAAAAGATGAGCAGGGAAAAGAGAATACCATTTGAAGTATCCATTGATCCATTCTATTCTGACAGCAATATGGCACATTTGCGAAGAGGAGCAGAGGCTATAAAAGCAGGAAAAGGCGTTGAGCATGATATCGTAGAGGATGAGGAATGAGAAAAATTTGGTTTGATGAGGCATGGGAAGATTATCTCTACTGGCAGATGCAGGATAAAAAGATTCTGAAACGTATTAATATGTTGTTGAGGGACATTGAAAGGGGAAATTTTGATGGAATTGGCAAACCGGAGCCCTTGCGGGGAGAGCTGAGCGGATTTTGGAGCCGAAGGATCGATGATGTGAATCGGCTGGTATACAGGATTCATGAAGGCGTATTAGAGATTATTTCCTGCAAAGGACATTATGAGGATTAGAAGGGAATGGGAAAGAGAGCGAAATGAAACAGTTTAAGGTTGCGTTGCTGCAGCTGCTCCCAGCAGCAGACTTAAGGCAAAATCTACAAAAAGGCCTGGAATACTGCAGAAAAGCCAAGGACATGGGGGCAGATCTTGCAGTATTCCCAGAAATGTGGAGTGTGGGCTATCACATTCCGGAGGATATGGACGCCCTTCGAAACATTGCCGTATCCGCTGACAGTGAGTTTGTCCTTCAGTTTGGAACGGCTGCCAGAGAACTGGATATGGCCATAGGAATTACATTTCTGGAACAATACGAGCCATGCCCGCGGAATACCATTTGCCTGTTTGACCGGTTCGGCAAAAAGATTCTTACTTATGCAAAGGTACACACCTGCGATTTCGGAGATGAGTGCAGGCTGGCTCCTGGCGATGATTTTTATGTGGCAGATCTGAATACAGAGCAGGGAACCGTGAAGGTAGGAGCCATGATCTGCTATGACAGAGAGTTTCCGGAAAGTGCAAGAATCCTGATGCTGAAAGGAGCCGAGATCGTTGTGGTTCCCAATGCCTGTCCTATGGAGATCAACCGAATTTCTCAGCTTCGAGCTCGGGCTTATGAAAACATGATGGGCATTGCAACAGTCAACTACCCGGCAGGCCAGCCGGACTGCAATGGTCATTCCAACGCATTTGACGGTGTGGCGTATCGGCCGGATGTGCCCGGCTCCAGAGATACCTTGATTATCGAGGCAGGGGAGCGGGAAGGAATCTACCTGGCGGATTTTCCCATAGACGAAATCCGAGAATACCGGCAACAGGAAGTCCATGGAAATGCATACCGCCGACCGCAGAAATACGGACTGCTTTTAAACCAGGAGATTGCAGAACCGTTTGTCCGGAAGGATCGCCGGAAGGACTAACTAGAAAATGATAATGAAACAAACCATTGTTTTATCGTAACTGTGAGGGTACGGAACAGTTGTACGTTATCTTGATTTAACA
>JAUNOF010000004.1:0-43041 GCA_030537215.1 Lachnospiraceae bacterium | reverse complement strand
AGGCCTGGATGCGGAGATAAAAACATGAAGGAAGTATTCAGCTTTCGCTCATCCATTGCCTCATAAAAATAAGGGGACACTTCACATAAGGAAGTGTCCCTGGCCATGTTTTTTTATCTTTCTATTTGGAAGATTACTAAAAACAGTGGAAGGGGGAGTGAGATGAAAAGATGGAAGAAATGGCTGTATGATATACTGCTGGCCGTTTGTATCCTGGTATTTTTGGGGAGCGGTGGAGCTCTGGCATATAAGATCATGGCACAGAGAAGGAACGATGCCAGGCTGGAGGAGCTGGCAGGTCTGCTGGCACAGCCTGGGAATGCAGAAGATAAGGCGGCAGGGGATCAGAACTCAGAAAGCGGTGCTGGTTCTGCCGCGGCAGCTCTGGAAGCAGGGGGAGGGACCAAAGAGGAGCGTGTTCTGGATGCAGAAGAGCTGCGTAAGCAGAGGGAAGCCCGGGTGAAAGCCTACAGCCGGATTAAGGAGCAGAATGGAGATCTGGTGGGATGGATCCGGATTGAGGGGACCAAGATCGATTACCCAGTCCTTCAGACCCCAGATAATCCGAATTTTTATCTGAACCACAATTTTGACGGAAAGAAAAGCGTTTACGGAGCTCCCTATATGGCGGAGGAGTGTGATCTGTCAAAGGACTGCAGAAATATCCTGATTTATGGACATCATATGAAAAACGGAAGCATGTTTGCGGCGCTGGACGGGTATCTGGACCAGACATTTTGCAAGGAGCATTCCATGGTGCAGTTTGACACCTTGACGGAATATGGAGATTATCAGGTGATGGCGGTCTTTACTATGAACGCCGCCGATCCGGATAATCCGATTTATGACTGGATCTTCTGCGATAATGAGGAAGCCTTTGACCGCTACGTCGCTTACGTGAAACAGCAGTCAGTTTATGATATGGGGGTGGAAGCGCAGTGGGGTGATTACCTGATCAGCCTGATTACCTGTGAGTATACCCACAAGGATGGCAGGCTGATTGTAGTAGCGAAAAAAACAGGGAAGGAAGAAAGCAGCCGCGAATAATCTGTATCAATATAGAAAACAATAAATAAAACAGTAAAGAGAAATAAGCAGTTTTCTTTATATTTCCGGCGTTTTTTGAGAAGCCGGCAGATCATTATCGATGGATTGTCTAATATTAATAAGAAAACAATGAAATTTGTGAAATGTGCTGGACAAAATGTAAAACGATTGTTTATAATACACTATATGCGGTATAGTAGAAGGCAGGTGAAATCATGGGATACAAAAAACAAGTTTTCCGCAGTCTCGCTATGGTGACGCAGCTTGGTCTCAGTGTGATGACGCCTATTTTTCTATGTATATTTGCAGGTTATTACGTAGACACTCATTTGGGAACGAAAACCATGATTTTCTTTCTGCTCATCGGCGTGTTGGCCGGAGGCCGGTGCGGCTATCAGATGGCGAAGATGACCATTCTGGCAGGAGAGCAGGAAGAACGCAAGGAGAGGGAGGAACAGCTTAAGAAGGCAGCAGCTTCTCCTAAGTACAAAGCCGTTTCCAAGCCCAAGGAGCCAAGCCGTGTTCGTGCCGCATCTGACAGAGCTAGAAAGCCAGATTTGGTCAGCGCGGCTATGCATACGGACCAGACGGCGGATGCTGTGCAGTCATCTGGTTCCGGGCTGTTATCCGATACTGGGCGGCAGGCCGGCAGCAGAATGGAGGACTGACATGACAGCAGAGACGAAAACCCTTGTCCTACAAATGTCTGCGGGAATCCTTCTGTGGAATCTTTTGCTGGCAGTGGCCGGAATCCTGTTGGGACCGGTTCTGGGATGGACAAGGCTCTCTATTTTTCTGGGATTGATCGTGGGCGGACTTTGCGGGGTGGCGATGCTGGTGCACATGGCTGTGGTCACAGAGCGGGTCTTGGACAGCGGCAATGAAGCCTATGCCAATAAGACCACGGTGATCCATGCGGTAGGCCGTAAGCTGGTGTATATTTTCATTCTCCTTGTGATTTTGTGGAAGCTTCCCCAGGTAAACGTAATGGCGGTGGTTTTAGGGACTATGGGACTTAAAGCCGGGGCGTATCTTCAGCCTGTTCTGTTCGGCAGAAGGAAAGCTTCTGACAGGACGGAAGTAAGAAATGACTGTGAACGACAGCCAGACGAAGAACACGGTGTGCCGGGAGCCGAACGTAAGACGGCAAAGTAAGGAAAATTTTGGAGAAAGGAGGAACGCGTATGGGGATGAGTACGGTAATTCAGAGGGAAGCCGACTTTATGATACATGGTGTTTTAAAGTACAGTATCGGCGGTCATGAACTGTGGATTACGACAACGACGATAGGAATGGTAATTGTATCGATTATCATTCTCATTCTGGCTTTTATGGCAAAGAAAACCATGGAGAATGCCGAAGATGTGCCGGGGACCTTCCAGAATGTGATTGAGCTTGGTGTCGAGATGCTGGAAAAGATGACTCAGGGAATCCTTGGTTCGAATGCGAAGAGGTTTGCGAATTACATCGGAACTATATTTCTTTTCATCCTTTTCTGCAACCTGAGCGGTCTTTTGGGGCTTCGTGCACCGACTGCGGACTTTGGCGTTACATTTTTGCTTGGTCTGGTCACCTTCGGAATTGTACAGTATCAGGGTATTAAAAACCGGAAGCTGCATCATTTCACCAGCTTATTTGAGCCGGTTCCAGTGCTGTTCCCGATCAACCTGATCGGCGAGGTAGCAAACCCGATTTCGATTTCGCTCCGTTTGTTTGCAAACCTGCTGTCTGGTGTTATTATCATGGGCCTGTGGTACGGCATGCTGCCTATATTTGTGGAGATTGGTATTCCAGCGGCGCTGCATGTGTACTGTGATGTATTCTCAGGATGTATTCAGACCTATGTATTCTGTATGCTGACAATGGTATACATTAATGACAAGATGGAGTAGCAATGAGCAGTGCAGAAGCACTCTCAAAACAGTTACAAATCAAAACTCAAATTTTCATTAGGAGGAAATTAGTATGAATTTTTCTGGACAGGATTTTATTTATGGTTGTTCTGCAATTGGTGCCGGTTTAGCCATGATCGCCGGTATCGGACCTGGTGTTGGACAGGGTATCGCAGCTGGTTACGGCTGTTCTGCAGTTGGACGTAACCCAGGTGCAAAGTCTGATATTACCTCCACCATGCTGTTAGGCCAGGCGGTTGCCGAGACCACCGGTCTGTACGGTCTGGTTGTTGCTATTATCTTAATGTTCGTTAAGCCTTTCGGTTGATTCATGGAATGAGATAATAGTGCAGGAGAGGAGGCAAGGTCTTGGACGAATTTTTAAGAATTATAGGATTTGACTATCAGTTAATTCACGATGTGATATTAACTGGTATCAATATTTTCATCCTGTTCTTTGCGCTGTCCTACCTGTTGTTTAACCCTGCCCGTGATTTCTTGGAGAAGAGACGCCAGAAGATTGCCGGTGAGCTGGCAGATGCGGCTGAGAACAAGAAAACGGCTCAGGAATTGAAGGCAGAGTATGAAAGCAGACTTAAGGAAGTAAACAAAGAAGCAGATGCTATCCTTGCAGAAGCCAGAAAGAAAGCCATGATGAAGGAGGCTGACATTCTGGATGAGGCCAGAGCAGAGGCAGCCAGAATCATCGAGCGTGCCAACCGTCAGGTGGAGCTGGAGCGCAAGAAGGCATTGGACGATATGAAGCAGGAGATCATCTCTATCGCATCCCTGATGGCAGGCAAGGTAGTTGCAGGCTCTATGGATGTGAAGATGCAGGATAGCCTGATTGATGAGACATTGAAGGAAATGGGTGAGAGCACATGGCTAAGCTAGTATCTAAGGTATACGGCGATGCCCTGATGGAAGCCGCCCTGGAGGGTCAGAGAGTGGATGCCTTATATGAGGAGGCGAAATCTCTGGCAGGAGTTTGGGAGGAGAACCCAGAGCTTGCAGCCCTGCTGGACAACCCGAAGGTTGTAAAGGAGGAGAAGCTGGAGCTTCTGGAGAATGTTTTCCGCAACCGGATTTCTCTGGAAATGCTGGGCTTCCTGACCACTGTTGTGGAGAAGGGCAGGCATAAGGAAATTCCTTCCATCCTGGAGTACTTCATCGGCCAGGTAAAGGAGTATAAAAAGATCGGCACTGCTTATGTGGCAAGCGCCGTGTCCTTAAGTAAGGCGCAGAAAGCGCAGGTAAAAGAACGTTTATTAGCGACCACTCAGTATGAGGAATTTGAGATCCACTATACCGTTGACCCATCTTTGATCGGCGGCATGGTGATCCGGATCGGCGACCGGGTGGTGGATTCCAGCATTAAGACCCAGCTTTATGAGCTTCAGAAGGAGCTTATGAATATCCAGCTTGCATAAAGGCGGCTGGAAGAAAGCAGGATATCTGAAGCATAAGCGGGAAAATGCTTCCAACTAACAAGGAAAGAAGGTGCGAACCTTAGTTATGAATTTGAGACCAGAAGAAATCAGTTCGGTAATCAAAGAACAGATTGCAAAATATTCTACCAAGCTGGAGGTATCTGATGTAGGTACCGTAATCCAGGTGGCTGATGGTATTGCACGTATCCACGGTCTGGAAAATGCGATGCAGGGCGAGCTTCTGGAGTTCCCGGGAGAGGTTTACGGCATGGTACAGAACCTGGAAGAGGATAATGTAGGCGCCGTGCTTCTGGGCGATTCCTCCGCCATCAGCGAGGGTGATCTGGTTAAGACCACCGGACGAGTAGTAGAGGTTCCGGTAGGTGATGCCTTAACCGGACGTGTTGTAAATGCACTTGGTCAGCCCATCGACGGCAAGGGCCCGATCCAGACTGACAAGTTCCGCCGTGTAGAGCGTGTGGCTCACGGCGTTATTGAGAGAAAATCCGTAGATACCCCGCTGCAGACTGGTATCAAGGCAATCGACGCCATGATCCCCATCGGACGGGGCCAGCGTGAGCTGATCATCGGTGACCGCCAGACTGGTAAGACGGCCATCGCGATTGATACCATTATCAACCAGAAGGGTCAGGGCGTACATTGTATCTATGTTGCCATCGGCCAGAAGGCTTCCACGGTTGCCAATATTGTGAAGACGTTAGATGAGTTCGGTGCGATGGACTACACCACCATCGTAGTTTCTACTGCATCTGACCTGGCGCCTCTCCAGTACATCGCTCCCTATGCAGGCTGTGCTATCGGTGAAGAGTGGATGGAGAACGGTGAGGATGTATTAGTTGTATACGATGACTTAAGTAAGCATGCGGCAGCTTACCGTACCCTGTCCCTGCTGCTTAAGAGACCGCCGGGACGTGAGGCTTATCCTGGTGACGTATTCTACCTGCATTCCAGACTGTTAGAGCGTGCATCCAAGCTTTCTGATGCATTAGGCGGAGGTTCCTTAACCGCTCTGCCTATCATTGAGACCCAGGCAGGCGATGTTTCTGCCTATATTCCGACCAACGTAATCTCCATTACCGACGGTCAGATCTATCTGGAAACTGAGATGTTCAACTCCGGCTTCCGCCCTGCTATCAATGCAGGTCTGTCGGTATCCCGTGTAGGTGGCGCAGCTCAGATCAAGGCAATGAAGAAAATCGCAGCTCCCATCCGTACCGAGCTGGCACAGTTCAGAGAGCTGGCGTCCTTCGCACAGTTCGGCTCTGACCTGGATGCAAGCACCAAGGAGCAGTTAGCACAGGGCGAGCGTATCCGTGAGGTATTAAAGCAGCCTCAGTACCAGCCAATGCCGGTTGAGTATCAGGTTATTATTATTTATGCAGCCACCAGAAAGTACCTGCTGGATATCCCGGTAGCTGATGTGCTGGCATTTGAGAAGGATTTATTCAAGTTTATTGATGAGAAATATCCGGAGATCCCCAAGTCCATCCGTGAGACCAAGGTATTAAGCCCGGAGATGGAAGAAGCATTAAACAAGGCAATTACTCAGTGTAAAGCGGAACGTTAGAAGGCAGGTGAACCATCATGGCATCCATGAGAGATATAAAACGTCGGCGTGCCAGTATCCAGAGCACGGAGCAGATTACCAAGGCCATGAAGCTGGTTTCCACGGTTAAGCTGCAAAAGTCCAAGGCGAAGGCTGAGGAATCTGCCGACTATTTCAACTTGATGTATGACACCATCGCATCGATCCTGCGCCGCTCCGGCACCATTGAGCACAAGTACTTAAAGGCAGGGGAATCGAAAAAGAAGGCAGTTATTGCCGTTACCTCCAACCGTGGTCTGGCAGGCGGATACAATAACAATATCATCCGTCTGATCGCCGGAAGCGAAGAGCTGCCGGCTGAGGATACCTATGTGTACGCCATCGGACGAAAGGGACGGGACGGTCTGGCCAGAAAGGGTTATACCATCAAGGCGGATTACTCCGAGGTGATCAATGAGCCTATGTACCAGGATGCTGCCGATATGACGGCAGAGCTTCTGGATCTGTTTACCCGGGGCGAGATCGGAGAGATCTATCTGGCTTATACGTTCTTTAAAAACACAGTAACCCATGTGCCGAAGCTGGTAAAGCTGCTTCCTGTAGAGGCAGACCTTTCAGAAGGTTCGGCAGAGGACGCCAATCTGTTAATGAATTATGAGCCGAATGAGGACGAGGTATTAAATGCCATCGTTCCCAAGTATATGAGCAGTCTGATCTACGGCGGCCTGTTAGAGGCAGTGGCCAGCGAGAACGGCGCCCGTATGACCGCAATGGATTCCGCAACCAACAATGCGGAGGAAATGATCGAAAAGCTGAGTCTGCAGTACAACCGTGCACGTCAGGGCGCGATCACGCAGGAGCTGACCGAGATCATCGCCGGAGCCAATGCCATTGGATAAGGGATAAGGCGTTCCGGCTTGTAGTAGAAAAGGCAGCAGGGATGGGATCAAAGCTGCTGCTAGATAAGAAAAAGGAGAAACAAGATGGCAGGACAAAACACAGGTAAGATTACTCAGATTATCGGTGCTGTTTTGGATATCAAGTTCAGCCAGGGCCATCTGCCGGAGATCAATGATGCAATCAACATCATGATGAAGGACGGCACAAGGCTGGTGGCTGAGGTATCCCAGCATCTGGGTGATGATACAGTCCGCTGTATCGCCATGGGTCCTACCGACGGTCTGGTGAGAGGTATGGATGCAGAGGCAACCGGAGCACCCATCACCGTTCCGGTAGGTGAGAATACCCTGGGACGTATCTTTAACGTTTTAGGCGACCCGATCGATAATCAGCCCAAGCCTGAGGTAGAGGAATATCTTCCAATTCATAGAAAAGCGCCGTCCTTCGAGGAGCAGTCCACGGAGACGGAGATTCTGGAAACCGGTATTAAGGTCGTAGACCTTCTGTGTCCTTATCAGAAGGGCGGTAAGATCGGTCTGTTCGGCGGCGCGGGCGTAGGTAAGACGGTTCTGATTCAGGAGCTGATTCGCAACATTGCAACGGAGCACGGCGGCTATTCCGTATTCACCGGCGTAGGCGAGCGTACCCGTGAAGGAAATGACTTGTACTATGAAATGAAGGAATCCGGCGTTATCAATAAGACCACCATGGTATTCGGTCAGATGAATGAGCCGCCGGGAGCCCGTATGAGAGTAGGTCTGACCGGACTTACTATGGCAGAGTACTTCCGTGATAAGGGCGGAAAGGACGTGCTGCTCTTCATTGACAATATCTTCCGTTTCACCCAGGCTGGTTCTGAGGTATCCGCACTGCTTGGCCGTATGCCTTCCGCAGTAGGCTACCAGCCAACCCTGCAGACGGAGATGGGTGCTCTTCAGGAGCGTATCACCTCCACGAAGAACGGTTCCATCACTTCCGTACAGGCGGTATACGTGCCGGCCGATGACCTTACGGACCCGGCTCCGGCAAACACCTTTGCCCACCTGGATGCAACCACCGTACTTTCTCGTTCCATCGTAGAGTTAGGTATCTACCCGGCAGTAGACCCGCTGGAGTCTACCTCCCGTATTCTTGATCCGCGTATCGTAGGTGAGGAGCATTACAAGGTAGCCCGCGGTGTACAGGAAGTGCTTCAGAAGTATAAAGAGCTGCAGGATATTATCGCCATGTTAGGTATGGATGAGCTTTCTGAGGAAGATAAGCTGACCGTATCCCGTGCACGTAAGATCCAGAGATTCCTGTCCCAGCCGTTCTTCGTAGCCGGACAGTTTACCGGTCTGGAGGGACGGTATGTACCGCTGAGCGAGACCATCCAGGGCTTCAAGGAGATTCTGGAAGGCAAGCATGACGACATTCCGGAGAACCTGTTCTTAAATGCAGGTAACATTGATGACGTTCTCGCCCGTGTGAAATAGGGGGGATAAGCGATGGCAGATCTCTTTAAATTACAAATCATCACCCCGGACAGAAAATTTTATCAGGGCGATGTGGAGATGGTAGAACTTACCACCTCCGAAGGGCAGATTGGTGTCTATGCCAAGCACATCCCGCTGACTGCGGTGGTGGCTCCCGGCGTGCTGAAGATCCACGAGAGCGGCGAGGTGAAGGAAGCTGCACTGATGTCCGGCTTTATCCAGATCATGCCGGAGCAGGTGACCATCTTAGCTGAGGTGGTGGAGTGGCCGGAGGAGATCGATGAGAACCGTGCCGCAGAGGCAAAGACCCGTGCAGAGCGCAGGCTGCAGTCTCATGATGCAAATCTTGACGTAGCCCGTGCAGAGCTGGCGCTGAAGAGAGCGCTGGTGCGTTTGGAAGTAAGGCATTAGAATGCAAGAAAAAAATGAATAGAAAGACGCTGTATTCGAAGGAACCTGTTTTCCGGCGGATGCAGCGTCTTTTTAGATAGAATAATTTACAAATATTCAGCCCAAAATCTTGCAATGCGCGGCAAAAAGAAGTATAATGAAGCCATGCGAAAGGGCTCGTAGCTTAGCTGGGAAAGCGCTGCGTTCGCAACGCAGAGACCGTGGGTTCGAATCCCATCGGGTCCATATGAAAAGTCTGGTGTTTACCAGGCTTTTTCTTTTTGAAAAAAATATTCAGAAAACAAAGAAAAATCAAAATAAACAAAGGAAATAAAAGATAATCGTTGATTTTCAAAGGTAATTGCAGTATAATGAAATCAACAGAAAAAACAAGGCGCAGAGAGAAATACTCAGAATAAGGAGGACATCATGAAGAAAAGATTTACAAAAAGTGCAGCAGCGGCAGTTTCTATTACACTTCTTTTGACTGGAGGCTGCAGCAGCAGCGGAACCGGAACAACAGCTCCAGCAGAGACATCTGCGGCGGTAAGTCAGGCAGAAACCACAGAAGAAGCAAAGGAATCACCGGCAGAGCAGACAAACGCGCCGGAGGCAGAAACGCAGCAGCCGGAGAGCGGACAAGTTCAGGCAAAAAGCGAGGCTTCGGACGCAGCATATCTGAAGGAATACTTTGATGTGGAGATTGCAGCGGATACCCTGGATGCAGCGGAATTTTCGGAAAATTTAAAGAAAATTGCCGGAGAAGAGGCGCCGGAGGTTGAAGGGGAGCTTACCTGGGCTAAGGCAGTACAGGCGGCAGTTGAGGCAGCGGATTACAAGGAGCTGGCTCTGAGCTATCCGGAGGAAAAGGTGGCGGCACGTCTGGAAGCCTACGGGGTGGCGGCGCCTTCTGATGAGGCATACGGGGCGGCCATTGCCTGCGGGCTGGATGTAGATTTGATTACCCCGGAGGATGGAAGCCGTGCGGCCGCAGAGGATACGATGACAGCAGAGGATGCAGAGCGGCTGCTTATGAACATTGCAGAAGCTAACGGCGACGGAAGAAATTATCTTGGTATGGCAAGCGATCCCGATATTTACGGAAAGGTAGATCAGGCATGGAATTCCTTCATTCTTTTTGACGATGAAGCCCTTTCCCAGGTGGGAAAGACTGCGGTAGAGCAGCAGGTTACAACCGGCTACAGCATCAAGTCAGCAGCATATGACGCACGTTTTCTGCCGGAGCTTACCATTCAGTACGGCCATTCCGATATTAAGCACGCCCATCAGTTAATCGGCCTTTTAAACAGTGAGAATATTGATGCGAAAATTCAGTTGGAGCCGAAGGTCAGCATCTATCAGTATCTCCTTGACTGGGGTCCGGTGCCGGAGGCGACTCCTACTTATGAGGTGAAGCAGTTTGATGATCTGTACCTGGTATATGCAGTCGAATATGACATGAAGCTTGAGTTTGACAATACAGAGGATCTCATGCGCTTTGACAGTGTGATCAAGGAATATGCAAAGAAAAACGCAGGCAATGAAGAGGCGGAGGGTCTGATCTATGCTTCCTGGTGGCAGCCTCTTTACACGACCACCAGAACCGATATGCCTGCAGAGGATTATCATCTGATTTATGATTGTGTTGTGACCAATGGAATGTATTCCATTAACCCCTTCACCCTTCCGGAGAACAAGGATCAGGTAGTAGCCAAGCTGAAGGAGCTGGCAGGAGACCTGGAGGTGACTCCGGTGGAGCGATACTGCAATACCGCTTTTTACAGCTACTTAAAGGGTGAAGATTATCAATAAAAAGCGGCGGGCAGCCGTTGGAGCAAAAACAGAAAGCGGAGGGGAATATGCATGCCATAAAACGTGCAGATTATATTCTGTCAATGCTGGAGAAAAATAAAGTTGTGATGGTGGCAGATCTGAGCCGGGAGATGGGAGTCACAGAAGAAACCGTCCGAAAGGATCTGGAAAAGCTGGAAAAGCAGGAGCGTCTGTGCCGTGTGCATGGAGGAGCCTATCTAAATGAAGGCTACGGCACGGAGACTCCGGTTACGGTGCGGGGGAAGATCCTGCAGGAGGAAAAGGAGCTGCTGGGAAAGCGGTGCCTTGAGCTGCTCCGGGAAAAGGAATCTATCTTTCTGGACTGCAGCACCACCGCTTTGCATATGGCAAAACAGTTGGTAAACTGGGATAAAAAGATGACGCTGATGACCAATTCCCTTGCGGTAGCTATGGAGGTAAGGAATAATCCGGCGATTCGCCTGATTCTGTTCGGCGGGGAACTGAATCGGGATCGGGCGGCCTTTGAGGGCCGGAGTGTAATCGATGAGATGAAGGAAACCTTTATCAACAAAGCCTTTATCAGTAGCGCAGGAATCAGTCTTGAGGCAGGAATTACAGATTCCACCAAAGAGGAGGCGGAGATTCGACGGCAGGTAATCCGCCAGGCCAAGAAATGTATCCTGATGGTGGACAGCACCAAAATCGGCCGTAACGGAGTCTATGTGGTAGGAGGGCTGGAGGACGTGGATACGCTGGTTCTTGACTGCCCTCTTGAGAGGCTGGACGGAAAACTGAAGGAACGGCTGACTGCACTTAAGGTATCTATTATGGATGGGGCGGCGGCTGAAAATTGATAAAAAAGTAGGGGTTCAGCAGGTTGAGCGTACTGAACTGTTATAACTGGGAAAATATAGGAAAGGAAGTGAAGCAAAATGGAAGTTGCCTCTGAAAAAAATCAGGCGGAGGATTTAAGTGTATGGAAGCAGGCAGTGCTGCGGACTGCGAAAAAGGCCTATGAGGAAAAACTGATGGCGGGAACCAGCGGAAATTTAAGCGTGTTCTGCCGCCAGCAGGGGCTGATGGTAATTACGCCAAGCTCTTATGACTACAGTATTATGGAAGAACCGGATATTGTGGTAACGGATTTGGAGGGAAATGTGGTGGAGGGCTGCCATAAGCCTTCCTCCGAATGGAGAATGCATGCGGAGATCTACCGGCATCTGGATCATGTGAATGCAGTGGTTCACACCCATTCGCCCTATGCTACAAGCTTTGCCGTGAACCATCAGGAGATTCCGGTAATTCTAATTGAGATGATCCCGTTTTTAAAAGGAAAGCTGGAGGTGAGTCCGTATGCCGCCCAGGGAAGCGCTCAGGTAGGTCTGAATGCAGTGCCGATCCTGGAACGGAAGAATGCATGCCTGATGGCAAATCACGGTGTGGTGGCGGTAGGAAAAACTCTTGATGAGGCTTATATCAACAGCATTTACACAGAGGACACGGCAAAGATTTACCACATGGCATTGAGCAGCGGACAGCCGGTGGTGATCCCTGGATATGAGGAGTAGGAAAAGGAGTGTTATGATGACTAAGGCATATGAACGATTATTAGAGTGTTATCAATGTTTTCAGCAGAAAATAAGCTTTAAACCGAAGGTTGCTCTTGTGCTTGGCTCCGGTCTGGGAGATTATGCGGATTCCATTCAGGTGGAGGCAACCCTAAGCTATCATGAGATCAAGGGCTTTCCAGTTTCTACCGTCAGCGGACATAAGGGGCAGTTTGTGTTTGGCTATGTGGGAGAGGTGCCGGTTGTGATCATGCAGGGCCGGGTTCATTATTATGAAGGATATTCCATGGAGGATGTGGTGCTGCCTGCCCGGCTGATGAAGATGATGGGAGCGGAGATCCTGTTCCTGACTAATGCCGCCGGCGGGGTTAACTTTGACTTTGCAGCAGGAGATTTTATGCTGATCACCGATCAGATCAGCAGCTTCGTGCCTTCTCCTTTAATTGGTCCCAATGTAGAGGAACTGGGCCTTCGATTCCCGGATATGAGCCAGATCTATAATCGGGAGCTGTGCCAGATCATCCGCGATGCATCAAAAAAGCTGCAGATCCCGCTGAAGGAAGGCACCTATATTCAGCTTTCCGGACCTAATTTTGAGACGGCTCAAGAGGTGAAGATGTGCCGGATATTGGGAGGCGATGCAGTGGGGATGAGCACAGCCTGCGAGGCGGTTGCGGCCAATCATATGGGAATGAAGGTGTGCGGAATTTCCTGCATTTCCAATCTGGCCTGTGGTATGACGGATCAGCCGCTGACCCATGAGGAGGTGCAGGAGACAGCAGATCGAGTAGCGCCGCTGTTTAAGGCGCTGATCACCGAATCCATCCTGCAGATGGGGAAGGATGAATGTAAATGAGAGGAATCTATTTTGACGGAAGGGCCGCGTCTTACCGGGAAGATCTGCCCATGCCTGAGCCGACCCCGACTCAAAGCCTGATCCGTATTCTCTATGCAGGAGTCTGCAATACAGATCGGGAGATATTAAAGGGCTACCGACCGGATTTCCAGGGAATTATGGGACATGAGTTTGTGGGCGTGGTGGAGGCTTCCAGCGACCCCTTCTGGATCGGAAAGCCGGTGGTGGGAGAGCTGAATGCAGGCTGCGGACATTGCGTTTACTGCCGGACAGGGCGGGAGAAGCACTGCCCGGAGCGGAAGGTGATCGGCATGGATGGGAAGGATGGCTGCTTTGGGGAATATATGACCCTGGAGACCCATCTGCTTCATTTGGTGCCGGAGGGGCTTCCCATGACAGAAGCTCTCCTGACAGAGCCTTTGGCGGCAGCTCTTGAAATTCCGAAACAGGTGCATGTAGATCCGGAAACCAGAGTTGCCATTCTGGGAGACGGGCGTCTTTCGTATTTGACTGCCAGTGTGCTTCGTCTTACAGGTGCAGAGCTTACGATCATCGGCAAGCATCCGGAGAAGCTGCAGCGCTTTGAACCCTTTGGAAGGACTGTCTTACAGACAGCAGACACTTTTCCGGTGGTGGTGGAGGCTACCGGAGCTCCCTCCGGCCTTGCACTTGCAAATAAGCTGGTGGAGAGGCAGGGAACCATTGTGTTAAAAAGCACCTATGCGGGGAAGATTCAGGTGGATATGAGCTTCTATGCGGTAAATGAAATTACCCTGAAGGGAAGCCGATGCGGTCCCTTTGCTCCGGCGCTGCGTCTGCTTGCTCAGGGGCTTGTGAAGCTGCCGCCGGTGGAGCTTTATGAGCTTGCGGATTTTCAGGCGGCATTTACTTCTCCGGCTTTTAAGGCAGGCTTTTCCATCAGCCGGTGAGCCGGATACGCAGGGACGCTGGTCAGACGGGAGTCTTCTCCTGCCGGAATAAACACAGGATGCAAAAGGAGGAATCCATGGACAGACTTAGAGAAATTACCCATATTGACAATGTAAAGCTAAGCGATGACGGACGCTCGGTGGTGATTATCGATCAGACCAAGCTCCCAAATCAAACGGAGTACCTGACCCTGGGTACGGCCAAGGATCTGTATGATGCTATTTTTGAACTGAAGGTGAGGGGAGCGCCGGCTATCGGAATCTGCGCCGCCTTCGGAATGTATGTTCTGGCTCAGACCATTGATAGCGAGGATTATGATGTGTTCAGCAGAAAGTTTACGGAATATAAGGATTATCTGAATTCCTCACGCCCTACTGCCGTGAATTTAAGCTGGGCCTTAAACCGCATGGAGCGGGTGGTTGCCGGCCACAGAGAGCAGGGAGTTAAGTCGATTATTGAGCTTCTGGGGAGGGAGTGCCGCCAGATTCAGCAGGAGGATATGGAAATGTGCCGGGCTATCTCAGAGTACGGCCTGTCTCTGATCCGGGACGGAGATGGAATCCTGACCCACTGCAATGCCGGACCTTTGGCTACTTCCCGCTATGGAACTGCTCTAGGACCTTTATTTCTGGGAAAAGAACGGGGAATGAATTTCCGGGTATTTGCCGATGAGACAAGACCGCTGCTCCAGGGCGCCAGGCTCACCTCCTATGAGCTGCAGAAGGCGGGAATCGATGTGACCTTGATCTGCGATAATATGGCCAGCCTGGTGATGAAAAACGGATGGGTGCAGGCATGCTTTGTAGGCTGCGACAGAATTGCCGCCAACGGCGATACGGCCAATAAGATCGGAACCAGCGGAGTGGCGATTCTGGCTAAGTATTACCACATTCCCTTTTATGTGCTGGGACCGAGCTCTACCGTGGATTTAAACTGTAAAACTGGAGCTGATATTCAGATCGAGCTGCGCAGCCCAGATGAGATCAAAAAGAAGTTTTACCAGAAGCCCATGGCATTGGAGGAGGTAGCCTGCTACAACCCGGCCTTTGATGTGACAGATCACTCTCTGATCAGCGGGATTGTGACAGAACAGGGAATCTTTCGGGCGCCTTACACGGAAAGCCTGAAAAAGCTGATTGGCTGAGGCGTGAAAATAAGGGCTGATTATGTATAGTGCGTAAAAAATAGTTGTAATTTATTCCATTTCGTAGTAAAAATAAATTGTATTTTATCATATGCAGAAGGAGAAGATGTTATGAAAAAAGTAATCAGTGTATTATTAAGCGTAGCGATGACAGGCGTTCTTTTAGCCGGCTGCGGCAGCAGCTCCAGTACGGAAACAGCAGCCCAGACCCAGGCAGCGCAGACAGAAGCAAGCAGTCAGGACCAGGCAGCGCCGGAGGAAGGGAACCAGGAAGCAGCCGGCGGCGCTTTAAAGATTGCTATTGTCAGCAGCCCATCTGGTGTAGATGACGGCTCCTTTAATCAGGATAACTATAACGGTATTCTGGATTTTATTGCAGAGCATCCGGATGCTACGGTAACTCCTGTCAGAGAGGAAACCGGCGATACTGCCGCTGCGATCCAGGCAGTTGCAGATATTGTGGCAGATTATGATGTGATCGTGTGCTGCGGCTTCCAGTTTGCAGCTATCGGCAGCATTGCCAACGACAACCCGAACGTGAAATTTATTCTGGTGGATTCCGATCCTACCGACGCGGAAGGCAACGCTGTAACCTGCGACAATGTATATGCCATGACCTTTAAGGAGCAGGAGAGCGGATTCTTCGCAGGTATGGCTGCGGCCCTTGAGTCCAAGACCAAGAAGGTTGCGGTTGTGAACGGCATCGCTTATCCTTCCAACGTAAATTACCAGTACGGTTTCGAGTCCGGCGTAAACTATGCCAATGCAAAGTATGACACCGGCGTAGAGGTTGTGGAGCTTCCTTCCTATGCAGGAACGGATGTAACCAATGCCAACGTAGGCGGTAATTACGTAGGAAGCTTTGCAGATGAGGCTACCGGCAAGGTAGTAGGGCAGGCCCTGATCGATGAGGGATGCGATGTGATCTTCGTGGCAGCAGGCGGCTCCGGCAACGGTGTATTTACTGCAGCAAAGGAAGCTTCTGACGTGAAGGTGATCGGCTGTGATGTTGACCAGTATGATGACGGCGCCAATGGCTCCGGCAACATTATCCTCACCTCTGGTCTGAAGGTGATGGGCATGAATGTTGAGAAGCAGTTAAATGCCATCGCAGACGGTACCTTCAAGGGCGGCAATCAGCTGCTGGGAGCCGATACGGATTCTACAGGATTTGTAAAGGCAGAGGGAAGGCATCAGATGTCAGCAGAAACCATTGAGAAGCTGGATGCGGCATTTGCTCTGGTAAAGGACGGAACGATTGTACCGGCGGCAAACTTCAATGATATTCAGCCGGACAGCTTTCCGGGACTGGAATAAGGCGGAGCCTGGCGTCAGGTAATCAGAGATTCCGGCTCATAGGATTTTCTATGGGCCGGTTTTTTGTTACATAAGAGGCGAAGTTTTCTATGTAACCAAAACGGAAATTTCAATTTGGGAAAAAGGAGGATGGTCATGTCCGAGTACATCATTGAGATGAAGCATATTACCAAACGCTTTCCGGGCATTGTGGCAAACAGTGATGTGACGCTTCAGATTAAAAAGGGAGAGATCTTCGCTTTGCTGGGAGAGAACGGCGCGGGAAAATCTACCCTGATGAGCATGCTGTTTGGAATGTATGAGCCTGATGAGGGCGAGATTTATATTCGGGGAAAGAAGGAGCATATCACATCTCCAAGCTACGCCACAAAGCTGAATATCGGTATGGTGCATCAGCACTTTAAGCTGGTGCAGAATTATACGATTACAGAAAATATTATACTGGGCTTAAAAAGCAGTGACCGGCTGTTTGGTATTCTGCCCTATGTAGACATTAAAAAGGCGGACAAAAAGATTGAAGAGCTGTCCAGAAAGTACGGTCTTGAGGTAAATCCCACGGATGTGATCGAAGATCTTAACGTGTCCATTCAGCAGCGGGTGGAGATCTTGAAAATGCTGTACCGGGAAGCGGAAATTTTAATCTTTGATGAGCCTACGGCTGTTCTCACGCCTCAGGAAATCGAGTTTTTATTAGGGATTATCCGCGGCTTAAGAGACGATGGAAAGACCATCATCCTGATTACCCACAAGCTGGAGGAGATTAAGCAGGTGGCGGACCGCTGTGCCATCCTGAATCGGGGAAAGCTGATTGATGTGCTGGATGTGGCCTCCACCTCCACCAGGAAGATGGCAAACCTGATGGTAGGCCGGGAGGTATCTTTTGAGGTGGAGAAGAAGGCGCCCAAATACGGTCCTGTGGTTCTTGAGGTGAAGGATCTGACGGTGAAAAACCAGGACAGCTTTGACGTGGTAAAGCAGGTATCCTTCTCCATCCGGGCAGGGGAGATTCTGGCCATCGCCGGTGTTTCCGGGAACGGACAGGTGGAGATCGCTGATGCCATCGCTGGTCTGGAGAAGGCTGCGGAGGGTACCATTCTGCTGAACGGAGAGGACATTACCCACTACAGCATCCGGAAGAGAACGCTGGCGGGGATTTCCTATATTCCGGAGGATCGGCAGAGCTTCGGGCTGGTGCTGGACTTTACGCTGGAGGAGAATCTGGCTCTGAAGGATTATTTCAAGGAGCCCTTCTCAAAAAAAGGAATCCTGAACCAGGCAGAGTTTGACCGGTACGGCAATGAGCTGATTGACCGGTATGATATCCGCAGCGGTCAGGGGATAAAAACCATTGTCCGCTCTATGAGCGGCGGAAACCAGCAGAAAGCCATAATCGGACGTGAGATCGAGTTAAAATCTCCGCTGATGATCTTTGTTCAGCCCACCAGAGGACTGGATATCGGCGCCATTGAAAATATCCACCGGCAGATTATCCAGGAGCGGGATGCAGGTAAGGCAATTCTTCTGATCTCTCTGGAGCTGGATGAGATCATGAGCTGCGCCGATACCATCGGGGTGATCTATAACGGCCAGATCCAAAAGATCGCCGATGCCAAGTCACTGACAACCAATGAGGTAGGAGAATTTATGATGGGGGTGAAACGGGATGCAGAAAAATAAACATATTATAAAACGGGGAATGGTCCGCCTGCTGGGCAATGACCGCTATCAGGGTATTACCATCCCGCTGTTTGCCATTGTCTTAAGTCTCCTGGCAGGAGCGGTTATTATCCTGTTTCAGGGCAAGAATCCGCTGACGGCGTATCAGAATCTGCTCCAGGGCTCCGGTCTTCTTCCCAAGGCAACCTATGCAGGGTACAAAAGTATGCTTACGGATTTTACCAGCTTTATGAATGCATGGACCCCTATGTTGTTTGCCTCCCTGTCGGTGGCGGTGGCCCTTCGGGCAGGACTTTTTAATATCGGTGTATCCGGACAGATGCTGTGCGCCGGCTTTCTCACAACCATTACGGTAGGCTACAGCTCCTTAAGCGCTCCGTTAGCCAAGCCTCTTGTGCTGGTGGTGGGAATTCTCGTGGGTGCGCTGGTGGGCGGCCTGATCGGCTGGCTGAAGTACCAGTTTAATATTAATGAGGTTGTGTCCTCCATTATGATTAATTACATTGCCCAGTATGTGATCAGCTTTTTTATCAATACCTACTACGTGAATCCTGTATCCCGTCAGTCCAACGCTGTTTCAAAGGCGGCAAGGCTGACCTTGATGGACACGCCGGTAGGGAATCTGAAGATGGACATTCCGCTGGGCATTGTTCTGGCGGTGCTGACTGCTTTTGCAGTAAAGTTTCTTCTGGACCGGACTACCTTCGGATACGAGCTGAAATGTGTGGGAACCAGCCGGAATGCGGCCCGGTATGCAGGAATTCATGTAGGCCGGAATATGATCGCAGCCATGGTATTTTCCGGCGGACTGGCAGGTCTGTCCGGTGTGACGTATTTTCTGGGGTATTTCGGCTCCATTCAGCCGAGAGTGCTGCCAAGCACCGGCTTTGACGCCATTGCCGTATCCCTGCTGGCCAACAGCAATCCCATCGGCATTATCGCTTCCTCGTTTCTGATCACGGTGCTCAGCAAGGGAAGTACGTACATGAACTCTGCATCCGGCCTGGAGTCAGAAATTGCATCGGTTATTACAGGCGTGATCCTGCTGTTTTCCGCCTGCGGTGCATTCATTCAGTATAAGGTAAAATCCTATCAGGACGAGCTGAAGGAAGAAACAGAAAGGGGGAAGGGCTGATGGAACGAATTATTATTGATGGCCTGGCATTTTCCCTGCCCTTATTTATTATGGCGATCGGCGGCATCTACAGTGAGAAAAGCGGAATCACCAATCTGGCGCTGGAGGGCCTGCAGGGATTCGGCGCGTTTACCGGCGCTCTGGCAGCCGTGCTGGCAGCTTCCAGTTTTTCAGGTGACTCCCAGGTACCGTATTACATTGCCATGGTGTTTGCGGTAGTGGGGGGAACGGTATATTCTCTGCTCCACGCCCTTCTTTGTATCCGGTTTAAGGCGAATCAGACCATCAGCGGTGTGGTAATCAACATCCTTGCCATGGCGCTGACCGCGTTTTTGACAAAGTTTTTAAACCGCAGCGTATTTGGTGCGGCCTCCGACAAGTTTGTTCTTGGAGTATCGGCCAAGCTTACGGTTCCGGGCATCAGCCAGATTCCGGTTTTAGGAGCGGTGTTTAAGGATATTTACCCCTTCGAGCTGATCATCCTTGTGGTGGCGGTAATTGCCTGGTATGTGATGTATAAGACCCGGTACGGTATGAATCTGCGGGCCTGCGGAGACAATCCCCATGCGGTAGATGCGGCCGGTGTGGATGTTGCCAGAGTGCGGCTGATTGCGGTTATGGTATCCGGCGGCCTGTCCGGCCTGGCAGGAATCAGCTTTGCTTATTCCATCTCCGCAAATTTCTCCTCCAGCATCTATGTTGGCTACGGTTATCTGGCGATTGCGGCGCTGATATTCGGAAACTGGACCATCCTTCCCACCCTGGGGTCCTGCCTGCTGTTCGGCTTCGCCCGGTCGGCGGGATATTATCTGGTTCAGAAGCTGCAGATGCCAAGCAGCTACTCCGATCTGGTTATGACGCTGCCTTATGTGGTTACGCTGCTGCTGCTGATTTTCTTCTCCAAGTACAACCGTTCGCCCAGAGCCCTTGGAGAAATCTACGATAAAGGAAAGAGGTAATGTGACAGATGAATATTCGTTTTTATAATGCAAGACTTCTGACCATGGATCAGAACATGGAGATCCAGGAGGGAGAGCTTTGGGTAGAGGGCAGCCGGATCACCTGCGTAGGGCAGGGCCGAAAGGAGGCGCCGGCATGGGATCGGGAGATCGATGCGCAGGGAAACCTGATTATGCCTGGATTTAAGGATGCCCACACCCATTCCGCCATGACCTTTCTCCGCAGCTACGCAGATGACCTGCCCCTTCACGACTGGCTGAACCAGCAGGTTTTCCCCATGGAGGCCAAGCTGCTGCCGGAGGATGTTTACTGGCTGTCCAAGCTGGCGATTATGGAATACCTTACCAGCGGCATCACATCAAACTTTGACATGTATCTCCATCCGGAGATGATTGCCAGGGCTTCTGTGGAATGCGGTTTCCGGACGGTGATGGTCAGCGGCATCAACAATTTCGTGTCCTCTCTTCCGGAGCTGGAGGCAGAGTACGTGAAATATAATCAGTATCATGAGCTGATCCGCTATTGCCTTGGCTTTCATGCAGAATATACCTCCTCTGATGAGCTGCTGAGGGGAATTGGGGCACTGGCAGAGAAGTATAAAGCTCCGGTATTTGCTCATAACTCAGAGACTCGGCTGGAGGTGGAGCAGTGCATCGAGCGCCACGGGATGACTCCTACAGCATATATGGATTCTCTGGGAATCTTCCAGTACGGCGGCGGCGGCTATCACTGCGTCTACATGACGGATGAGGATCTGGACATTTTCCGCAGGCGGGGGCTGACTGCCGTAACCAATCCGGGCTCCAATACTAAGCTGGCAAGCGGAATTGCAAGAATTACAGACATGCTGGATATGGGAATCCATCTGGCCATCGGCACTGATGGACCGGCCAGCAACAACTGTCTGGACATGTTCCGTGAAATGTTCCTGGTAACAGGACTGGCAAAGCTGCGGGAGAAGGATGCGGCGGCCGTTCCCGGAGAGCAGGTGCTGCAGATGGCCGTGGCAGGAGGGGCAAGGGCTATGGGCCTTACGGACTGCGACTGCCTGGCGCCGGGGAAGCTGGCCGATCTGATTGTTATTGATTTGAAGCAGCCTAATATGCAGCCGCTGAACCACATCCCTAAAAATCTGGTATACAGCGGAAGCAAGCAGAATGTAAAGCTGACCATGGTAAACGGAAACGTTCTCTATGAGGATGGACGTTTTATGATCGGCACAGAGCCGGAGGAGATTTACAGAAAGGCCAATGAGATTATTGAACGGATGAAATAACAGATTGCTGCGAATGCACATGAATCGTAACAACAACAGAACAAGGTACAAAACTGCAATAAATTTGCAGTTGAAAATTATGAAAAGTTAGAATATAATATACTTAACAGGACAGCCGGAAGGTGAGTAGCAGTCACCCGACCCGGCGAAGTAAAGCATTTAAGATTAGCCGTCAGTTTTGCCAAGGAACAGGACGGCTATTTCTTATGTACATAAGTTAAAATTGCGGCAATGGAGAAAAAGTATTAACAGAAACCAATTTGACAAAGTCTTACTCGGTGTTATAATAAGAATATGTTGTCAGACAAGGAGTGAGCAAAATGATATCCCATTCGAATGTAACAGAACAGATCCTTCAATATTTCAAGGATAATATTAACTCCGGCAATTGGAAGGTAGGAGAAAAAATCCCTTCTGAAAACCAATTGACCGAAATCCTGGGGGTAAGCCGGGCCAGCATCCGGACAGCGATCCAGCATTTGGTAGGAGTCGGCGTTCTGGAATCCCGCCACGGAAAGGGAACCTTTCTTTTAGATGCGCAGGTGGATGAAAATACAGGCAGCGGAAATAAGATTACATCAGAGGACTGCCGTGATATTGAGAAGGTTCTGGAGTTCCGCCGGATTGTGGAGAGCGAGGCCTGCTTTATGGCGGCAAACAAGTGTACTCCGGAACTTTTGCAGGAGCTGCAGGAGGATTTAGATGAAATGGCGGCGAATCAGGGGAAACGGGAGGAGTTTGTCACAGCAGATATTAAATTTCATGAAGCGATCTGCCGGGCTGCCCAGAATCCCATTTTGACAAAAAGCCTGCTGAAGGTGTTTGAGGAGACCAGAAGGAATCACAGCCAGTTAAATGAGCTGTTCGGCTATCGGGATGGTATTTATTACCATACCCTGATCTTAAGCGCCATCAAGGCAGGGGATGCAGAACGCGCCCGTGAGATGATGTTTGAGCATCTCCAGAATGCCATCAACAGGCTGGAGATTGAGCAATAAAAGCGGGATATGCCATGAACAGGCAACTTATTGTCAGACAAGTGGATTTACGGTTGGAAAGCAAATATGTGGTGAATATGTACAATTTATAGCGGAATTTTTTGTAAATTATAGAAAAAGAATTTGAAATAGAAAAAAAGAACAAAAGAAGCATTGACAAATCCAATAATAGTGATATAATTCAATTGTAACTTGTAAGACAAGTTGAAAAGACAAAGCAAGTGCTAAGAGATCCCAGTTCCTGAATGAAATTATAAATAATCAACCGCAAACAGAAAAATAAAACGGAAAAATGGTTGAATCTGGAAACTGAAACGGAGAGAAAAGCTCAAAAAAAAAAATAAAAAGCGGCTGTTCCTTACAGCCGTTAAAAAACAGCTCAACTTGTCAGACGACTAACAAGAAAAAGGGGAATCAGAAAGGAGAAGAAAATGTCAGTAACAATTGAAAAGGTTCGTGTGATCTGCACGGCACCGGAGGGGATTAATCTGGTGGTAGTAAAGGTGGAAACGAATCAGCCGGGACTGTATGGATTAGGCTGCGCTACATTTGCCTATCGTCATCTGGCTGTAAAGACTCTGGTGGAAGAGTACCTGGATCCGCTGTTAAAGGGACGGAATGCAGAAAATATTGAGGAAATCTGGCAGCTGATGCATCAGAATGGCTACTGGAGAAATGGTCCCATCGAGAACAATGCCATTTCAGGGGTGGACATGGCGCTGTGGGATATTAAAGGAAAGCTGGCAGGAATGCCGGTGTACCAGTTGTTCGGCGGCAAGTGCCGGGAGGGAATTCCGGTATACCGTCATGCAGATGGAAGAGATCTGGAAGAACTTTGCGATAACATTCTTCGGTTCCAGGAAATGGGAATCCAGACCATTCGTTGCCAGTGCGGCGGATACGGCGGGGAGTCCTATGGAAATACTCCGGCTACAGCACCGGAAGGCGCACTGCCAGGCGTTTATCTGGATTCCAAGAATTATATCCGGAATACGGTAAAGCTGTTTGAGGGAATTCGAAATAAAATTGGCTATGACATTAATCTGGTTCATGATGTTCATGAGCGGATTGCACCGGTGGAAGCGATCCGCCTGGCACGCCAACTGGAGCCCTTTGACTTATTCTTCCTGGAGGATCCTGTTTCCATCGAACAGACCGACTGGCTGCGTGAGCTTCGCCGTCAGACCACGATCCCCATTGCAGAGGGCGAACTGTTTAACAACCCGGCAGAGTGGAAGAAGCTGATTGCAGAGCATCTGATCGATTTTATCCGGGTACATATCAGCCAGGTAGGTGGTATCACACCGGCCAGAAAGCTGCAGATCTTTGCCGAGCAGTTTGGAGTAAGAACCGCATGGCACGGACCTGGGGATATGTCTCCTCTGGCGCACGCAGCGAACATCCATATCGATCTTGCAGCACCTAACTTCGGTGTTCAGGAGTGGTCCGGAATCGAGCCGCCCAACTTTGTGATCCAAAAGCTGAAGGGGCCTCACGGCGCGCTGCTGGAGGTATTCCCGGGACTTCCGGAGTATCGGAACGGTTATGTATATGCCAATGACAAGCCAGGCCTGGGTGTAGATCTGGATGAAAAGGAAGCAGCAAAGTATCCGTGTGAGAATACCGTTACTACCTGGACACAGACCAGAAGAAAAGACGGAGCGCTGCAGACACCATAAGAGAATTTTAATCCGTAACGGCAAGCTTGCAGAGACGATTACGGATCCAGATTGCAGTTTCAGATAAAATATTTGAGAAAATAAAGCTGGGAAGTTTGATACAGAGAAGGAGAGAATATGTTGAAACGAACAGTAAAACGTGCTGCGGCAGTTCTTGCGGCACTGGCAGTGTTCATACTGCCGTTAGGCGGATGCCAAAGCAGTGCATCATCAGATGGAAATGTGATTCGTTTTAAGATGGCGGTAGCCGATGCGGACTCCTCCGCACAGGCAGAAGGCGCAAGACAGATCGCCAAGGAGGTTGCAGAGGCAACAGACGGAAGGATTCAGATCGAAGTGCTGGCAGGAGGAACTTTAGGCGGTGAGCGTGATACCGTGGAGCTTGCCATGCTGGGCGGCATCGATATCGTGACCTGTGCCAATTCGGTGCTGACTCAGTGGATTCCAGAGATGAGCATTCTGGATCAGGCATATCTGTTTACCAATGAAGAGCAGGCTCACGCGGCAGTAGACGGGCCGGTGGGGGATCTGGTAGAGAGAGAGGCTCTCGATAAGCTGAATCTTCATGTGATCGGCTACATGGAATCCGGCTTCCGAAATGTATTTTCCAAGAAACCAATCACAGAAATCGATGATTTCAAAGGTGTTAAGATCCGTACCATGCAGAATGCGTACCACATGGCAGCATTTGAGTCCTTTGGCGCCATCCCCACTTCAATGGCAGCCAGCGAGCAGTTTACAGCTCTCCAGCAGGGTACCATCGATGCATGTGAAAATGCGGTCAGCAACTGTTTAAATAATGGTTTTTATGAGGTGACCAAGGATATCACCTATTCTAACCATGCCTTTGTATACATTGTAGTCAGCATGTCGGATCATGCATGGAACCAGATTCCAGATGATCTGAAGCCGGTATTTATGGAGGCCGTGGAACGTGGCTACAATACGGAGCGTGCGCTGTTAAAGCAGGCCAATGAGGATGCAACCGTAGTGTTAAAGGAGAAAGGCGTTACCTTCCACGACATTAATGTGGAGGAGCTTCAGTCAGCGTATCAGAGTCTTGCAGCTGCCAAGGGATTTTCCTTTGACCCGGAATGGCAGGCTGCAATCGACCAGGTTATCGCAGAAAATCCATAAGGGAGGACGAGAAGATGAAAAAGGTATTGAATGGCTTGACAAAGATAGAAAACCTGATTATGGTTGTCACATTTGTCATCATGGTTTGCGCGTCATTTGCCCAGGTGGTAAACCGAAACATTTTCAAGCTGCCCATTTCCTGGTTTGACGAGGCGGCGATCTACTGTATGATCTACATGGTTCTGATCGGAACTGAGGTGGGCTTAAGAGACGGCACCCAGATCGCAGTAACAGCAATCGTGGACAAGTTCCAAGGAAAAGGAAAAGCAGTGCTTCAGATCCTCTCCAAAATCGTGGTAGTCCTGTTTTCCTTCGGTGTTTTTATGGGCGGCATGAAGCTGATGGATATTCAGATCCGGACCGGACAGATATCGGCAGCCCTGGGAATTCCCATGACGATCCCTTATGGAGCAATGGTAGTCAGCTTTGCCATTATCACACTGGTGCAGGCATTGGAGGCTGTTAGTCTGGCAATTGATGTGCTGCAGAATAAGACAAAGGAGGAGAAGTAATGACCGGCATATTTTTATTTGGCTGTTTTGCCCTGTTTTTGATCTGCGGAGTGCCGGTGGCAATGGCGCTGGGCGCCGCCACCATGTCAGCGATCGTATTTAGTCCGGAGATCACCATCACCACAGCAGTTATCCCCCAGCGAATCTTCGGCGGACTGGAATCTACTTCTCTCATGGCGATTGCCTTCTTCGTGCTGGCCGGAAACCTGATGACGAAGGGCGGAATTTCCAGAAGATTGGTAGACCTGGCCAATTCCATGGTAGGAAATGTCCGGGGCGGTATGTCTCTGGCATTGATTCTGGCAAGTGCTTTCTTTGCGGCATTATCCGGCTCCGCACCGGCTACGGTAATCGCCATTGGCTCCATGCTGTATGCAGATATGGTGCGGATCGGATACCCGAAGGACCGTACCGCCGGGCTTCTGGTTGTGGCAGGCGGCCTGGGGCCGATCATCCCCCCAAGCATCATCATGGTAGTATATTGTACCATGACCGGCGCTTCGGTAGGAGATATGTTCAAGTCTGGCATGGCAATCGGCATCATCATTATGGCAGCTCTGATGGTTGTGGTACTTTGGTTCGCACAGAAGGAAAAATGGCCGAAGATCGAAACCAAGATCGGTGCAAAGGAATTTATCACCAATTTCTTTAAGGCAATCCCGGCCCTGATGCTTCCCATCATCATCCTGGGCGGTATCTACAGCGGACTGTTAACGCCGACCGAATCTGCTTCCGTGGCAGTTGTGTGGGCGCTGATTGCCGGAATGTTCATCTATAAGGAGCTGACAGTAAAGGACCTGGTTCCCATTATCCTGGATTCTGCAAAGGGCTCTGCCATGGTGCTCTTTATCGTGGCAACCTCCACCGCATTTTCCTGGCTGTTCACCTTCTCCGGTATCTCTGACAGCTTAGTAAATGCGATTATCGGCATGAACTTAAATCCCACCATGTTCTGCCTGATCATTGCCCTGATTCTGCTGGCATTTGGTACCTTCCTGGAAGGTATTGCAACGGCAGTGCTTCTGGTTCCAGTACTTTGGCCGATTGCCAGCTCTCTGGGAATTAATGCCATTCATTTTGGTATGATCGTGTGTATCTCTAACGTAGTAGGTACCATGACTCCGCCGGTTGCTGTTAATATCTTCTCTGCAGCCAGCGTATCAAAGCTGAAGATGGGCGAGATTGTAAAGGGCGAGATCCCATTCTTTATCGGATATCTGATTGTATTTTTTGCGGTAGTTTTGATTCCGGGAATCAGTACCTTTCTGCTGTAAAATTTGAAATAAAAACTTGTAATGAAAATAATAATAAAAAACAGGAGGAAAAGAAGATGGCATTTGACGGAAGAGAGAAATTTAGTGTAGCAGGAAAGAAGTGTATCGTAACCGGAGGCGCTCAGGGATTATCCAGAGGTATGGCTGAGGGTCTTTTGGAAAACGGCGCAGAGGTAGTTCTGGTAGACGTTCAGGCAGAGAAGCTGCAGAAGGTAGTAGCGGAGTATTGTGAAATGGGCTATAAGGCTCATGGCGTTGTAGGCAATCTGGCAGACCGTGCAGATATTGACCGGATCTTCCAGGAGGCTATGGATGCATTGGGCGGACAGCTGGATGTACTGGTTCCAGCAGCAGGAATCCAGAGAAGACACCTTCCGGAGGAGTTCCCAATGGAGGAGTGGGATCTGGTGCTGAATATCAACCTGAACGCTGTATTCCAGATGATCCAGAAATCTTTGCAGGTCATGTTAAAGCAGCCAACCGGCGGCAAGATCATCACCATAGGTTCTATGGTAACCTGGTTCGGCGGCACCACCGTTCCAGCCTACACCGCATCCAAGGGAGCTGTATCTCAGCTGACCAAAAGCCTGGCAGTAGACTGCGCCGGCCGCAATATTAATATCAACTGTATCTGCCCAGGCTACATGGATACGGAAATGTGCGCAAACATGACTCAGGCAAGAAAGGATGAGTGTACCGTTCGTATTCCGGCCGGCCGCTGGGGAACTCCAGACGACTTAAAGGGACCGGTTCTGTTCCTGGCGTCTGCAGCATCCGACTATCTGAACGGCGCCACCATTCCAGTTGACGGCGGATATCTGGTGAAGTAGTTGGATTCACAGGAAGAGAAGCTTGAAAAATCAATTGAAGTTATTTTGAGTACAGGCCAGGCGGGGAATACTTCGCCTGGCCTTCTGTAATTTAACGTCATTTTAGCGAAAACTTAACAAAAAATTAACGGCATCGGCGTTAAAGCCGGATGAATTCTGGCGGCAAATATAGTAAAATTAGCGTAGCTGTGAAGATATTGAACAGTTACAAATGAGCAGAGAATATTCCCATATCTGAAGGCAGATAGGGGAAAGCGGGGATGGGGGAAATGAATATGGAGGCAATCAAGCGCCGGACCTTTGAGATTATTCAGATCGGAAAAGATCAGGACACACTCAGTATCACGTTTGACTTTTTTATTGCAGTTGTGATCCTGGTGAATCTGTTTGTGACATTAATGGAGACCTTTGATATGGCAGCGCCGTTTATGGGGCTGCTGACCACTGTTGACTGGATTACCATGGTGATCTTCGGGATCGAGTACGGGCTTAGAGTGTGGACGGCGGAGTATCTGTATCCAAAGAAATCTCCCCTGAGGGCAAAGCTTGCTTTTATGGGTTCCTTTTACGGCGTGATCGATATGCTGACCTTTCTGCCTTATTTTCTGCCTATTTTTTTTCCCATGGGGATCGTGGCATTCCGGATGTTCCGGGTGGCCAGGATCTTTCGATTGTTCCGCATTAATACCTATTACGATGCGTTTAACGTGATCACAGACATTCTGCGGGAGAAACGGGATCAGATCTTTTCGTCTGTCTGTATTATTCTGATTTTGATGATCGCATCCTCCCTGTGCATGTACAGCCTGGAGCATGATGTGCAGCCAGATAAGTTCCAGAATGCGTTCTCTGGGATCTGGTGGTCGATGTCTACCCTTCTTACGGTAGGATATGGGGATATCTATCCGATTACATCGGCAGGGCGGATCGTGGGAATCTTTATTGCCTTTTTAGGCGTGGGCACGGTGGCGATCCCTACCGGTATTATATCGGCAGGATTTGTGGAGCAGTATACGAAGCTGAAAACTCTTTCAACCTATACGGAGGAGTCGGATATTCGTTTTATCACCTTAAAGATCCAGGAAGGAAATCCCTGGGAAAACCTTCCTGTCGAAGCTATCTCGCTGCCGCCGGGATTGATCCTGGCTGTTATCAGTCGGAATAACCAGACGATTGTGCCAAGAGGAGACACTGTTTTGCAGGCAGGGGACAAGCTGGTGCTGGGAGCAGAAGGATATAAGGATGAGATCGGCATTAAGCTGAAGGAATTTGTCCTTCATGAGCGCCACCCATGGATCGGAACCGCCATCAAGGATCTGGATATTTCCCGCCAGACCTTGATCGTGATGGTGCGCCGGGGAGGCAGGATCATTATTCCCAATGGTTCTCTGGTGCTGGAAGCGGAGGACATGGTGATCCTGTATACCAAGCGGGATATCCGGGACAGCGTGGAGATCAGTTTATAATGCTTTTTAATTTTCAAAAGAATGTTTTTTTGCTATAATGGCACCATCAAATAAAAAATAAAAGGATGGTGCTGGTTATGCCTAATTCTATGATTCCTTCATTTCTGATGTACTGCTATATTGCAGGGATCACACCGGGGCCGGCGAATCTCTGCTCCCTGTCCGCAGCGCTGCGGTACGGCAGAGGGCCGGCACTTCGTCAATGGCGGGGGTTATTTACCGGATTTTTTACCGTGTCCATGGGATCGGTTCTGATTACATACTGTCTGGGAACGGTACTGAACCAGTATGTTAAGATCCTTTCCTGGATTGGAGCAGCGTATATCCTGTGGATGGCCTGGCATATGCTTCATGCAGATGAAGTAAATGCAGATCAGGACGTTTCCCGTCCATGCTTTCGGACCGGGCTTTTCGTGCAGCTTACCAATGTGAAGATCATGGTATTCTGCATGACGGCACTGGCTTCTTTTGTCCTCCCATATACGGATTCTCTGTGGAGTCTGCTGGCGGTGGGGCTGTTCCTTCCTTTTACCGGGCCGGTGGCTAATCTGGTATGGCTGTTTGCGGGAGCATCTCTGCAAAAGCTGTTTGCAGATCACCGGCGCGGTGTAGATATGGTGATGGCGGCTTCTCTGGCTTTATGTGCAGTCAGTTTGGTGTGGCCGCATTGAGTTTGATCCTGCTATACCTGCATTTCAGCAGTTCTGCAGTCTTGTTCTATTATGGAAAACATTCCATTACATCAAAAAAATCGGCACTCTTACCGACGCATTTCTCTGCGCTTCTTCGTCTGCTGACTCCGGAGGAAGGCTTTCATACAGGTCTAATAATGTCTGCATTCCCAGGCGGCATCTAGCAAACATCATGAAGAAAGCGCGGGCTGGAAATGCGTCGAAATGCATCACATCCTTGGGATAGAGCCAGGAGGTTATATCCAGCACATATGGGGTGATGAATCCCAGTCCGTTCTTAATTCCACATAATTCCTCGATATAACTAGTCATGAAATGAAGAATACATACGATCGTACAATTCACGTTCGGTACATGTTTCTTTTAGAGCATTTGCAATCAAGCCTCGCAGAGCAGGAAGCCTTTGTTCCAGTTTTTGATATAGTTCATTTTCATCCAAACAGGTGATTGTTCCATGTTTCAGAATATGCTTTCCGTGAATAAAAACCTCTTTCGCATGGAAGGAAGAATGAAAAATAAACTGCTGTAAAAGGAAATTCTCCCCAGTATTGACCAGCGCTTTTTTATCGAATGTTACAAGATCTGCCAGAAAGCCTGGAGCGATTGAGCCAAGATTTGAATACCCGGCTAAAGAGGCGGCAGTTTGGCTCAGCATCGAAAAGCCTTCTGCCATGGAATACCAGTCATGATAATCCTGGAAAGAAATAAGGTTTTTGCCGGATTCATTGGTATAATCCTGTATCCGGTCAAGCTGCAGAAGCAAGCGCAGGGAAGAAATCAAGTTATGATTTGCACCACAATTTCCAGCATCTGACCCGATTGCGACAGGAATGCCGTATCGTTTGATCTGGCGTAATGGAAGGATACCGCTTCCCAGAAAGCAGTTGCTTTCTGGATTTGCTACGATATAAGCATGATTATAGCTGATAAGCTGCAGATCCTTATCATCCAGCCATATACAGTGGGCTAAGGAGGTTTTATTTGACAGGAGTGAATGGTCAGTAAGCTTTTTGAGCGGTTCCTCTTTGGATATTTGAGCCGATAATTTTTGCCATTTTGTTTCTAAAAGATGACAGTGGATATTCAGATCATAAGTTTCTGATAGAAAATGAGCAAGTTCCAGCAGTTCATGGCTGGCTCTTTGAGGGGAATTGATTCCTACCATTACTTGTGAGGTTCCATCTGGGCGGTGAAATTGAGAGATAAAGTTGGTATAAAAATTATAATATTCGGAAACAGATGGGAAAGCTCCAGGTGCGGCAGGTACATGATACAGGATCTGGGAATCAGTAATATCGTGAAGCATTGGTGCGAGAAGAACTCGAAATCCTGCTTTTTGATAGACATTGGCAATTGCAGCAGCAGCTTTTATGTGAGGAATATGGTCAATACACGCAGTCACACCTGCATGAAGCATTTCACAGATGCTTATTGCGGCAGAAAGTGCCATATCTTCCGGAGTAAGGGCAGCGCCCAGGGCAATTGTGTCAGGGGACCATATTTCCAGAGGTGCGCCGGAAGAAGTACCTTTTAATAAAGTAGCGTAGGAATGATAATGGCTGTTTATGATTCCGGGAATTACAAAATCCTGATCCAGGTCCATCCAAACCTCTCCACGTTGAGGGGAAAGGTTTGGGGAACATTCAGTAATGTAGGAGTCTGATATTCTTATGTCTAAGGATTCAAAAAAAACATGCTTTTCTTTAATCTGTAAAACTCGTCCGTTTTTTAGCAGCATCAAAATGTCTCCTTACTGTTCAAGCAGATGGAAGAATTCATGAATGGCTTTTGAATAATCGCCAATACAAACCAGATAGTGATTTCCCACGGGAGTAGAGAAAAAGGTTTCCAGACTTTCCTCGCAGTGAATGGAAATTTGGGTGCGGCATAGATCGGGTTCATGAAGGTTTTGCTTCAGATATGCCTTTGAAGCAAAGTACCGGTTTAAGTTCTTGTTGGACTTAAAAATTGTCAAAGCAGAAGAAGGTAATTCGCCTGCGATGGCAACGCCAATGCCAGACTCAAAATGTGTGTCCAGATAATAGTTGGTTATCATATTAAGCGGAACCGTACAGTGGGCCAGGATCAAGTCGTTTGTCTCTTTGTTTGCCCTGGAAGGATTGCACTGAAAAACAGGCTGCTTTGAAATTTCGCCTAATATAACCATAGAAATCAGAGATGGAAGATCTCCTTCACAGCCGCTGTAGATTCCAGCTTTATTTAAAAGGGATAGTCCAAGACAGCCTGTATTATTGACTGAAGTAAGCAAGTCAAAACAGCGGACTGTGAAACCCTGCAGATTATGCTTTTGCACAATTCGAGAGAAAGCACCGTATATTTCGAGGGCTTTGGCCAAGGTATCAGGATCAAAGTCCTGTTTCATTAAAGCTAGTGTATCAGCAGATTCCTCGTAGCTGTTTTTGCTGATTTCATCCAGAAGCTCTGCCATGGAAATCTGGACGATTTCAAGACCTAAACGTTGGTTTAGGAGGGAATAATCCAATTCTGTGGAAATCAGCCAGTCAGAAGGAGCGCCAATGATTCCAAGCCGCATTCCAGAGAGTTTTTGTTTTGCTTGTGCAGCCAGGAGAAGGGAACTTAAAGAAGAACACATTTCTTCTTTTGTCCCATGAATGAGAATTGCCTTTTTACCGAGATCAGTCAGCCAGGTTAAGATTTCCATAGAAGCAGAAAGCGAATTATCACTGCCGCTGGTGATGAGAATATATGGTGCTTTCAGGTGTTCAGCAGCCGCTTTAAACAATCCAGCAGTTCCGCCAGTGGCAATATAAACGATGGATACTGGTTCTTCACATACTTTTTCTGGTGAGGCAGGGTTACAGTCAATGCCGGTCTGTTCTTTAAAATAAGAAAAGAATGAATTGCATTTCGACTCAAGAATATCTGTGTTGCTGTGCAGTGCGCTTTTTAAAAAAAGATAGTACATAAAATAACCTCCTTTAATTACATGATTTCTGGTAAAATAACTAATAGAGGTTGGTCGTCCTACCTATATTATGGCAAAACAAAGCATACTTGTCAAGAGAAATGTTTTATTCTGTACAGCGTCGAATGATGTTGAATTCCAGTTTTTCGGTGATGAAGTAGCTGTTAGAATAAAAAACAGGAGTTCCCTTTGGAGAATAATGTATTTGCTTTAAAAGCAGTAAGGCTTTTGGAGCAGACAGATTTAACTTTTGCATCAATCTTTCATCGCTTAAAGCAGCATGAATGGAACAGTTGGAAAATGAGATGGAAGAATACGTTTGGATAAAAGCAAAAAGAGAATGGTTGCTGCTTTGACCAAAGGATTCGATCATTCCATCTACATATGGAACATAATCTTCTACAAAAGCAATTGGAAGATCATCAGCGGTTCTGACCCTTTCGATATACAAAGTATTAAGAGGGGATTCACAGCCTAATCGCTGAGCAATGTCATCAGTTGCAGGACGAACATCATAATAGATATCAACAGTGCCAGGTGAATATCCGTGTTCAGCGATAATCTTTGTAGTGCTGTCCAGAGTAGAAATGTTATACCGAATATTCTCAGTGCCATTATATCGTGTGGCAAAGGTTCCCACTCCATGCCGTGATAATACAAGCCCATCTTGTTCTAAGGTTTTTAATGCTTCCCGAACGGTATTACGGCTGACTCCCAGAGAGGCTGCTAATTCCTGCTCAGAAGGAAGCTTTGTCATAAACTCTGCCGTATTGACCATTTTCTTTATTTCATCCCGAACCTGTGCGGATAAACTTTTTGTCGTTAACTTCATAAATTTTGTCTCCGATCCATATTGGTTGTTTTGATTATAAACTAGTGGGGAAATTATTGTCAAGTTACTTGTATTAGGTATAAATAAGATAAGAAAATGAATTTTATTTGTACAAAACATACAAAGTAACGAATGAAAATATGGAAATGCAAAAATAAAATATAAAGATGCATAAAAAAGTAATGAAAAAACTTTTAGTAAAGTAATATTTGACAAATAAGGCGGGCTATGCTATCATATTACAATAAAGGTTGGACGTCCTACTACATTAAAAGGAGGAAATATGGAATATTTAAAGATTCGAAAGGAGTTAGCAGAATTTTGTCATTATGTGTATGAGAAAGGATATACACAGGCTTCAGGGGGAAATCTTAGCTGCCGAGTGCCAGGAACAGATTTGTTTGCGATTAAGAAAACAGCGGTTAATATGCGAACGATGACAGAACAGGATGTTTTGATCGTGGACGGCAATGGCAGCGTTGTATATGGAGATGGGGTTCCCTCTAAGGAAACGGGATTTCACCTGGGTGTACTGAAATTAAGGCCTGACATGAATGCATTTGTACATTGTCATCCCAATTTTGCCATTGGGATTGCGAATAATGAGATGGAACTTCCGCATACAACCGTGACTTCCAGAAAAATAGTGGGACGTGTTCCCTGGATTCCATCAGCGCCTGCAGGAAGTGATGCATTAAGAGAAGCAGTAATTGATGCTTTCCGCAGTAATCCGGAATGTAACGCGATCCTGATGAAAGAACATGGAATCTGTACGATCGGGGTTACTTTGGAAAAGGCATATAATCTGGCAGATCTGGTTGAACAGACGGCCAGGCAGGCTTGTATTCAGACATTTATTGCGGAGCACAGAGAAACTATTTTAAAAATGACAAAGATTTAAGGAGAATGTGGAAGATGAAGCGATTAGCTGAACTGACCAAAAGGTGGAAGGACGAAGGTTTACTGATGCCGATTTGGATGGAGGAGAATCAATTATGCATGGTGAACCAGTTAAAGCTTCCACATGAGATGATAATCGTAGCAATTAATGAGGTAGAAGAACTTGCAGAAGCAATCAGAACGATGGCAATTCGGGGATCAGGAGCGATTGGAATTGCAGGCGTGTATGGCATGCTTTTGGAATGCAGAAAGAGTAAAGGGAACAAAGCTCGTATTGTAGATGCAGGCAGGCTGTTATCTATGACAAGGCCGACGGCGGTAAATCTTATAAAAACCATTCAGCAAATGACAGACTATGTGAATCAGCTTGGGGAGGGCGAAATAGAAGATCTGTTTGAAGAAAAGGCTTGTGATATTTTGGAAAACCAATTGGCCTTTGAAAAGCAGCTTGGAGAGAACGGGGCTGAGTTGATTGATGATGGAGATGCCATCCTGACACATTGCCATTCGGGAGCATTAGCTGGATCTGGTTTTGGAGGAAGGGCATTATCAGTAATTCGGACTGCCTTTCTTCAGGGAAAACGGATTCATGTTTATACGTGCGAAACGAGGCCGTATTTACAGGGGGCCAGAATCACTGCATTTGAACTGGAAAAATTTGGGATTCCACACACGTTGATTACAGATGGAATGCCTGGATACCTGATGGAATTAGGAAAAATTCAAAAGGTGATTGTGGGTTCTGACCGGGTGGCGGCCAATGGTGATCTGATCAATAAGGTTGGAACATATATGCATGCAGTTGCAGCCAAGGAGAATGGGGTTCCATTCTATACCGCAACTTCCGCGCATACGATCGACTTTCAGTTGAGGCGAGGGCTGGATTTAGAGGTGGAATACCGACCGGAAACGGAGGTTACATATATAAATGGACAAATGATTGCTGCAGAAGGGACCAAGGCGTTGTATCCTGCATTCGATGTAACCCCGAATCGCTTTATCAGCGGAATTATCACAGAAGCAGGGGTTATCCGGCAGCCATTTGGAGAGAATTTAAATAAGCTAAGGTAATAGGAGGAGAAATATGACTTTAAAAGCGCCAACACATCATATAACTGCACAGCCTGGGGAGATTGCAAAAACAGTTTTGATGCCAGGCGATCCGCTGCGGGCAAAGTTTATTGCAGAAACTTATCTGGAGGATGCAAAACTGGTTAATGAGGTGCGCTGTATGTATGCGTATACCGGTACGTATAGGGAGAAGCCAGTAACCGTCATGGCACATGGGATCGGGGCACCCAGCATCGGAGTTCACGCATATGAGTTATATCATTTATATGATGTAGAAAATATTATTCGAATCGGTACAACGGGTGGATTGGCTCCAGAATTATGTGTGAAAGATATGGTAATTGCTGCGGGGGCATGCTACGACACTCCCTATGCGCGGCAATATCACCTGGATGGAGTGTTCTCTGCTATCCCGGATTTTCAGTTGATGCGCAAGGCTGTGGAGATAATAGAGGGAAAAGGGCTGGATTATCATGTGGGAAATGTATTGTCAACTGATATTTTCTATCCGGAGGAAGCAGAAAGCCAAGCAAAATGGATGAAGATGGGAGTCCTTTCTGTAGAGATGGAGGTAGCCGCGCTGTATATTGTAGCTGCAGCTGCTAGGAAAAAGGCTTTAGGTATTTTGACGGTATCGGATCATATTATCCGAGGAGAAAAGGCAAGTGCACAAGAGCGCCAGAACAGCTTTACCAATATGATGGAAGTAGCATTAGAAATGGTTTGAGAATTAAGCTCAAAGGAGGAGGAAGCTATGAAGAAACATCATGGAACATTAATTTTAGGTTTGGCAATCGCAATCTGTTTGACCGCATGCAAAGGTCCATCAGAGAATGCGGCGGTACCGGAAGGAAATCAGCAGCAGGAGACAACTGCAGCAGAAGAAAAGACAGATCTGAAGGATGGATCGGATATTAAATTTGCGATCGTGTTCAGTGGGGCTGGATTAGGAGATAACGCATACAATGATGAAGTATATCAGGGATGCGAAATGGCCGTGGAGGAATTTGGCTGTTCCTTTGATTATTGCGAGACCAGAGAGGTTGCAGAAACGGAAACGCAGTTAAGGAGTTATGCAGACGCTGGAGAGTATGACATTATCTTTACCATCAGCACAGATCAGGTAGACACATTAAAAATGGTTGCAGAGGATTATCCGGATCAAAAATTCTGCATGCTGGATACCGTTATTGAAGGATATGATAATATCCATTGCATAGCAGCCGCATATCCAGATCAGCATTTTCTTTCCGGAATGTTAGCTGGAATTGCAACACAGGATGAACGATTCCCATTGAGCAACCCGGAAAATATTTTGGGCTTCTGCATTGCAGTGGACAGCCCTACCTCCAGAGGACAGGCAGCAGGATTTTTGGCCGGAGCGAAATACGCAAATCCGGACGTGGAAATTTTGACGAATTATATCGGCGGATACAATGATCCGGCGAAGGCAAAAGAGCTGGCGCTTTTAATGTACCAAAGAGGAGCTGATATTGTGGGAGCCAATGCAGGCAGTTCTACTCAGGGTGTTTTTTATGCAGCACAGGAAGAAAATCGATATGTAGTTGGAACGGCTCTTGGAATGGTAGATCCGGATCACAGCTTGAGCACATCTTTAAAAAAGGTTTGGCTGTTTGTTGTGGAGGAGATCCGTCAGATCAAGGATGGAACCTGGAAGCCGGGTTATACTACAATGGGAATTCCGGAAGGAGTTTGTGATTACGAGTGTGATGGCTTGAATCTGGAGATCCCGGAAGATGTGATTCAGAAATTGGATGAGGCAAAAAAAGCGATCTCAGAAGGGACCCTGATTCTTCCGCAGGATATTGATGAGATAGATGCGTGGGCTGAAAAGAATACAATGCCGCAGTAAACGATTTGAGAATAGAACCGGAGGTGATTTGAGATGGAATTAATAAGAATGGAACAGATTACGAAAATTTATCCGGGTACTATTGCATTGGATCATGTTGACTTTTCCTTAAATGAGCAGGAGATCGTTTCTCTTTTAGGAGAAAACGGGGCGGGAAAAACTACATTGATGAAAATTCTTTACGGAATGACAGCACCTACATCTGGGTCGATCTTTTTTAAAGGCGAGCCGCTGAAGCTGAAAAAGCCGGCAGATGCGATTGAAAAAGGAATTTGTATGGTGCATCAGCATTTTATGTTAGTGCCGGCCTTTACTGTAACAGAAAATATCATTCTCGGCAATGAGCCGGGGACGGGAGCTTTTTTGTCAATGAAAGAAGCCAGACATAAGGTAGAGCGGTTGATCCAGCAGTTTCATTTTAACCTTGATCCGGATGCAAAAATTGAAAAATTATCTGTGGGTGAGCAGCAGAGAGTTGAGATTTTAAAGGTTTTGTATCGAAAGGCAGAGGTGATCATATTAGATGAGCCGACGGCAGTCCTTACACCGCATGAAGTAAATGACCTGTTTGCGATCTTGCAGGCGCTGCGAGAAGAAGGAAAAACAATTATTATAATTACTCATAAGTTAAAAGAAACAAAAGCCCTGGCAGATCGAGTTGTTGTTCTTAGAGATGGAAAGCTGATTCAGTCGGATATAAATCCGAAAAAGGTGACAACACAGCAGCTATCAGAGATGATGGTAGGCAGGCAGGTAAACTTAAGCAAGCGGCAGCCGGCAGCTAATATTGGGAACATTTGTCTTTGTTTAAAGGATCTAGTGGTGAAGGAGGGAGGGAAAGAACGGATTAAAGGAATCTCTTTTGAAATCCACCATGGAGAGATCCTTGGCATTGCTGGAATTGAAGGAAATGGACAAACACAACTGATAGAAGCGCTGACTGGAATGTGTGTACCGAAAAGAATGGAGCTTACTGTGGAGGATCAAGCAGTAAAAGGAGACTGTAAGGATTTTTTAGAAGCAGGAATCGGGCATATTCCTGAGGACAGGCTTTCATTAGGTCTGGTAAAGGAGATGACGGTGAAGGATAATCTGATCCTGGGCTATCACCGAAAAAAAGAGTTTTGCAGCAAAGGCGGATTTCGCTTAGAGAAAAAAATACTTGACAGAGGAAACCGCCTGAAACAGCAATTTGCCATTAAAGCACCGAATATAGGGGCTGCGGCTAGTTCTCTCTCGGGAGGCAATCAGCAGAAGATCATCATTGCCAGGGTGTTCAGCCAGAATCCGAATGTAATCATCATTGCCCATCCGACAAGAGGTGTTGATATTGGGGCGATGGAATACATTCATCAAGTAATGTTGAATCTTCGGGATCAAGGAGCCGCTATCCTTCTGATATCAGCTGATCTGGACGAGGTACGTACCTTAAGCGACCGTTTATTAGTATTGTATGAAGGCAAAATAGTTTCGGAAAGTCTGCCAGGAGAGCTGTCGGAGGTAGAGATGGGGCTTCTTATGACAGGAGGACACACTATGATAGAGGAGGGAAGCCATGGGTGATGATGCGAAAAGTGCAAAAAGTGTTGAATGGAGAAAATCAATGACAACCTCCTTTTTTGCGCTCCTTTTTTCTCTGATAATCGGAATGATATTGATTCAGGCCAGCGGGTATTCTGCAATAGAGAGCTATAAAGCGATATTCGGAGTTTCTCTTGGAACGGTGAAGGGATTTGCACTATCTTTAAGTCAGGCAACGCCGATTATGTTTACAGGAATTTCCTTTGCTTTAGCTTACAAGGTGCGGATGATCAATACTGGTGCAGAAGGTCAGTTGTATGCAGGAGCCATGACAGCAGCGTTGATCGGAGCGTATGTAACCGGTATTCCAGGAATTATTCATGTTCCCCTGGCTCTTTTCTGTGCTTTTATAGTAGGCGGTGTGATTGCCGGTTTAGTGGCTTTGGCTAAAATACGGTTTAATGCCAATGAAATCATAATGACATTGATGCTGAATGATATTATTAAGTTTTTTACCAGCTATCTGGCAAACGGCCCATTAAAGGATGCACAGAGCGGTATTGGTCAGACCATAAGAATTCAAGAAAGTGCACAGCTTACAAAATTAATACCGCAGACACAGCTTACCAGTGCCATATTTCTAGTAATCTTGATTGCTATTATTCTCCAGCTCATGCTGAATAAAACAGTATTCGGATATGAGATCAAGGTTACAGGATTTAATTTGAAGGCAGCCAAAGTAGCCGGCATTTCCGTGGCGAGGACGTATTTGATTACATTTGCTTTAAGTGGGGCGGTTGCGGCTTTGGGTGGAGCCGTAGTGGCGTTGGGAGTAAATTATCGCTTTGTAGATGGATTTTCTTCTGGATATGGGTTTAGTGGAATCTCAGTAGCGGCATTGGCGGCATATAGCCCGGTTGGAGCAATTTTGTCAGCTTTCCTTGTAGGAGTTTTAAGAGCCGGGACGATTACCTTAAATCGAACGACCAGGATACCAGTCGAGTTTGTAGATGTTATTCAGGTTTTGGTGATTATCTTTGTAGCAGCGCCGGCGCTGATCCACTCCATTTTAAGATGGTTGAAAGCATTCAGGATACACAGAAGATCAAAAGAGCTGGGAGGTGCAGAAAGATGTTAAATATGAATTTGATTAGTTCGATTTTAGCTTCAACACTGAGAAGCTCTGTGCCGCTTATTTTGGCTTCTATGGGAGGCTGTTTTTCTACAAAGGCAGGTGTAAGTGATCTGGGATTGGAAGGAATGATGCTGGCGGGATCGTTTTTTGCAGTGTTAGGCTCCTGGTTTTCTGGAAATGCGTGGATCGGTCTTTTTACCGGGATCTTATTTGGAATCATCATTTCGATGCTGCATGCTGTTATGCACATTACATATAAAGTAAATGCATCGATCAGCGGCATGTGTGTCAATCTTTTGGCTTCAGCAATTACACCACTGCTGCTTGAGATCGTATTTCATATGGGCGGCAAATCAGTGGCAGTAGCAGCATTTGAGAAGCCCGATGGGATATGGATAAAAAAGATACCAGTGATCGGACCTATCCTGGCCTCCCAAAATATTCTGTTTTTTATTACGATTGTGTTAGTGGCTGCGGGGTGGATCTTTTTATATAAGACGAAGATCGGATTGAGAATGAGAATGGTAGGAGAGAATCCCCAGGCCGCCAGCACAGTTGGATTAAATGTAAATCGATATAAGTATTTTGGGGTTGCAGCAAGCGGCGCATTGGCAGGCTTTGGCGGAGCATATCTTTCTTTAGGGCAGATGAATCTTTTTGTGGAAAATATGACTTCTGGACGAGGATATATTGCAGTTGTTATTGATGCCTTTGGCAGATATAATCCAGCAGGTGTGCTGGCTGGAAGTTTATTTTTTGGCTTTTTTGATTCTGTACAGACCATGTTCCAGAGTGTATTTCCATCACAGCTGGTTATGATGACCCCATATGTGATTACGCTTTTTGTTATTATCTTTGTTGTAAAAGGCGGGAGAGGACCGGCTGGAATGGGAAAGCATGTAGAACTATAATCATAGAACAGGAGGGAATATATAGAAATGGACGAGTGGAAGAATGCTGCGCGCCCTGTAGATGAGAAAGGCAAGCAGTATCATATTCGCTGCGGGAAAGGGGAGGTAGCCAGATACTGCCTCCTTCCAGGAGACCCAAAACGCGTTTCAAAAATTGCGCAGACATGGGACTGCGGGGAGATGGTGGCAGATTATCGAGAACATGTAACTTACACAGGTAAGATTGGAGATTTGGATATTTCTGCGTGTTCCACAGGCGCCGGAGGCGGTTCAACAGCAAGTGCACTGGAAGACTTGGCGGAGTTGGGATGTGATACGCTGATTCGAGTGGGAACCTGCGGCACGATTCAGGAATGGATTAAACCTGGGGATCTGATTATATGCAGCGGAGCGGTTCGAAAGGAAGGAACCAGTGATGGATATGTGATAAATTCTTATCCTGCTATTGCAAATTATGAGATCACACTGGCTTTGATTCAAGCAGCAGAGCATCTGGGATATCCGTATCATGTGGGCATTGGCTATACAGCAGGTTCTTTTTTCTGCGGACAAGGAAGACCTGGATATAAAGGATACAGCCAAAGCTTTATGAATGACATTCTTCCTGATATGAAGGCTGCCGGAGTACTTAATTTTGAAATGGAGGCAGCAACGGTTTTGACGATCAGCTCCTTGTATGGAATGAGAGCCGGGGCGATTTTTACCGTAGTTGCAAATCGTGTGAATAATTCATTTCAATACGATAACAGTACGGTAGACCATAACATAGAGGTTGCAAATCTTGCCATGCAGATTTTATGGGATTGGGAGAAAAAGAAGCAGAAAACGGGAAAGGCATATTTCTTTCCATCATTATTAAATGGATAGCTGGAGGTAAGTAAAATGAAGGTTAGTTTAGTTGAGCCGATCAGTGTGTCTAAGGAGCTGATCGATAAATTAGCAGAAAAGATCACAAAGAATGGACATGAGTTTTTCTATTATGACAGGAAAGCGGTGGATATTGAAGAATTAAAGGAGCGCAGCCGGGACAGCGATATTGTGATGATTGCCAATAGTCCATATCCGGATGAAGTAATTGAGGCGGCCAAGAACTTAAAAATGATTTCCGTTGCATTTACCGGGATCGATCATGTAGGGAGAGAAGCCTGCAAAAACAAAAATATTATGATCTGTAATTCTGCGGGTTATTCCAATCAGACAGTAGCAGAACTGGTTATCGGAATGGCGATTGATGCATTGCGAAATGTAGTGAAGGCCAATGGAATTGTAAGAGCCGGCGGAACAAGTGCCGGCATAGGCGGGAGAGAAATCTGCGGTAAGACGGTAGGCATTATCGGTCTTGGCAAAATAGGCATGAAGTGTGCAAAGTTGTTCCAGGGATTTGGGGCTAATGTGATTGCCTATGACAAAAATCCAAAAACGGAAGCGGAGCAAATGGGGATCATTTATAAATCTCTGGAGGAGGTATTAGCAGAAGGAGATATTATCTCCTTAAATCTGCTTTTGGATGATTCGACGAGAGGATTTATTAGTAAAGAGAGAATTGCGTTGATGAAGCCGAATGCAGTATTCATTAATTGTGCCAGAGGTCCAATCGTAGATAATGATGCATTGGCAGAAGCATTATGTGAAGGAAGATTGGGATTTGCATGTGTAGATGTGTTTGATATGGAACCGCCGATTCCGGAAGAGTATCCCCTTCTTCATGCACCGAATACGCTTTTGACACCGCATCAGGCATTTATTTCAGAAGAAGCGATGGAGAGACGGGCTCATATTGTATTTGAGAATGTATATGCATATTTAGACGGAGCACCCCAAAATATTTGTTAATTGTTTGCGGCGGTATGAATGAAGCGGTCTGTGCAGTAAAAATAACTCCTTTTTGTTAAAAAATATAATGTT
>JAUNOF010000210.1:1459-3865 GCA_030537215.1 Lachnospiraceae bacterium | reverse complement strand
ATGGATAAGATCATGGAGTTTGTGGTAAGCGGAGAGTCTGTGGAATAAAGAGAAGAATTTTTGCAGAAATAAAAAAGTCAGCAGTCTGTTACGTGAGGTATCAGATTACTGGCTTTTCGTTATTTATATTTCCGGAGCTGTTACAGTCGCACTTGGAGTGGCGAAACACTCGCTTGTAACTTTCTTGATGAATGAGCCAAGAGAAGCTCACTTGATAAGTTTCTCATTTAAGGGCTGAGATACACCCACTGTTATGTATTCTTATTATATGCAATTCTATCGAAAAAATCAATACCTGGTGAGTTTTTGTATTGTGAAAAAGCCCTATCTTGCAACCAATATTCGGATATGCTAAAATGAATATGGCCGATCATTCTCACATTAAACGGGGATGCCGGCTACTGTATTGCAGTGGATCTGAGAGCGAAGAATATAGAGTGTATCCTGAAAGAGGTAGCTGTTTCATGAATATGGATTTGACAATTCGTCTTTTTTTCCCAATTCTTCTAATTTTCATGATCTCGATTATTGTGATAAGGATTCGAAAAAAGCTCTGGATGGCGGAGCAGTTTAAGAAGCGGCAGCAGATTGGAAAAATGGGTGAAGAAGATACCATCCGGCATTTGGAAAAGCTTCGGGGCTGCAAACGCATCCTGTGCAATCTGTATGTGCCAATGAAGGACGGAGCCAACACAACGGAGATCGATGGGGTTATGATACACGAAAAAGGGATTTTCGTCATTGAAAATAAGAATTACTCCGGCAGGATCTATGGTGATGAGGAGGAGTTTAGATGGCTTCAGATACAAAAGCAGGGCAGAAGGAAGCGGACGAAGCAGTTCTACAGCCCGGTCCGGCAGAATCAGGCACATATCCGGCATCTGAAGCAATTTTTAATGACAGAAGGCTTTTCCTATTTAGAGGAGCAGCAGGTGCCGTACCTTTCTGTGATCACCTTTAACGACAAGGCGAAGCTGAAGCGGATCTCCATCCGGTCGGAGGAGATCCTGGTGTCGGAAAGCAGGAAGGCAAAGAGGCGGCTGAGACGGAAGATCAGATGGATGCCCCGGGTGCTTTCCAGGAAGCAGATCCAGCAGCTTTATGAGGCATTGAAGGTACTGGAGAATCCGGGAAGGCGTGTCAGGAGGCAGCATGGAAAGTATCTGCATCATGTGGGATGAGGGTATGAATTGCTGGTTTATTTTCTTAAGTAAAACAAGGGCGGAACCATTCATTTTAAGGGGCTGCTGTTTTTTAAATTAATTTTCTGCAATTCCTCCATTGACAATTGAAAAGTCATCAGGCTATAATCTGTGCAAGGCGATGACGGAGAGAAGTAGCGCATCTTATCGTTCCCAGTGAGCGGAGGACAGTGAGAACTTCGCAAAGTGAATTTGCGTGAATAACACTCCAGCAGCCGCAAACAGAACGTTGAGCCGGAACGGTTAGCGGAAGAAAGAAATTTTTTGAAAGCTGCCGGGGAGTTTTCGGCTTGATCAGTAAGGGAGCCGCGCGCTGTGCGATAACAGCAAGGTTTTTCAACCAGTGAGAGACTGCAAGACAGTAATTCAGGTGGTACCGCGGACAATGACTGTTCGTCCTGAGCGTTTGTTCAGGATGGGCAGCTTTTTTTATTCCAGGGCGAGGAAAGGCCTGCAGGAAAATTGCAATTGATTTCCAATGCTCTGAAAAAGAAAAGCTCTGACCCTTCCTGTACAGAAAATACGCTGCTGCTTTCCGATCGGCAACGGTTCAGTACCTTCACAGCTGTGAGGAGGCCGGCGGCAGCGGAATCACTGTGAAATGGAAGAGAGGAGAACATTATGAGCATGATGAATACATCAAACATTTATCGGAGCCGGACATTAGATCAGATCACGGAAGGTGATGTAGGCAAGACCATGAAGGTAGCCGGATGGGTGGAAAACATCCGTGACCACGGCGGCGTGTCCTTTATCGACCTGCGGGATATGTATGGAGTTCTTCAGGTGGTAATGCGGGATACCAGCCTGTTAAAGGGAATTGTAAAGGAAGAGTGCGTGTCCATTGAAGGTGTGATTGATCACCGGGATGAGGAGACCTACAACCCGAAGATTCCTACCGGAACCATTGAGCTGGAGGCTCATACAGTAACCGTTCTGGGGAAGGTTTACCAGACGCTGCCCTTTGAGATCATGACCTCCAAGGAAACCAGAGAGGATCTGCGTTTAAAGTATCGTTATCTGGATTTGCGGAATAAGAAGGTAAAGGATAACATGATCTTCCGTTCCCAGGTAATCAGCTTTCTGCGCCAGAAGATGACGGAGATGGGCTTTCTGGAGATCCAGACCCCGATTCTGTGCGCGTCCTCACCGGAAGGCGCCAGGGATTATATTGTACCGTCCCGAAAGTTTAAGGGAAAATTCT
>JAUNOF010000210.1:0-1359 GCA_030537215.1 Lachnospiraceae bacterium | reverse complement strand
CCGGAAGGCGCCAGGGATTATATTGTACCGTCCCGAAAGTTTAAGGGAAAATTCTACGCGCTGCCCCAGGCGCCTCAGCAGTATAAGCAGCTTCTGATGGCATCAGGATTTGATAAATATTTTCAGATCGCGCCCTGCTTCCGTGATGAGGATGCCAGAGCGGATCGTTCTCCGGGCGAGTTCTATCAGTTGGATTTTGAGATGAGCTTTGCCACCCAGGAGGATGTGTTCCGGGCAGGGGAGGAGGTGCTGACGGCAGCATTTGAGAAATTTGCGCCGGAAGGCTGCCAGGTGACCCAGGCGCCGTATCCGGTGATCAGCTACAAGCAGGCTATGCTGGAGTTCGGTACCGATAAGCCGGATCTGCGGAATCCTCTGCGGATCGTGGATGTGACCGACTTCTTCCAGCGGTGCAGTTTTAAGCCCTTCCACAAAAAGACGGTGCGCGCGATCCGGGTCCACGCGGATATGTCCAAGGGCTTTCATGAAAAGCTTTTACAGTTTGCCCTGTCCATCGGCATGGGCGGCTTAGGCTACCTGGAAGTGGAAGAGGATATGAGCTATAAAGGGCCCATTGATAAGTTTATCCCGGATGAGATGAAGGGAGAGATCGCCAAGATCGCAGGCCTGGTTCCCGGCGATACCCTGTTCCTGATTGCGGATAAGGAGGAGCGGGCGGCTCTGCTGGCTGGTCAGATCCGGACGGAGCTGGGAAACCGTCTGGACCTCTGCGAGAAGAATGCCTATCGCTTCTGCTTTGTCAATGATTTCCCTATGTATGAGTATGATCCGGAGGAAAAGAAGATGGTATTTACCCACAACCCATTTTCCATGCCTCAGGGCGGCTTAGAGGCGCTGCAGACCAAAGATCCTCGGGATATTCTGGCATACCAGTATGATATCGTCTGCAACGGCGTGGAACTGTCCTCCGGCGCGGTGCGGAATCATGATCTGGACATTATGGTGAAGGCATTTGAGATCGCAGGCTACACAGAAGAGGAACTGAAGGTTAAATTCGGCGCCCTGTACAATGCGTTCCAGTTTGGAGCGCCGCCCCATGCCGGCATGGCTCCTGGTGTGGACCGTATGATCATGCTGCTTCGGAATGAGGAGAACATCCGTGAGATTATCCCCTTCCCAATGAACGGCAACGCACAGGATCTGATGTGCGGCGCGCCAAGCGAGGTGACGGAGCAGCAGTTAAGAGAGGTGCATATTAAGATCCGGCAGTGATGGGATGAAAAAAGAACGGCTCCGCCTGTTTGATGACAGGTGGAGCCGCTTTGTTTTCTTGATTGATTTCCGTATCAGGTGATCGGCGCCGGATTGAAGATGCACATGTCGTTGTGGAAGCCGTAC